>JBBSMO010000472.1:0-2973 GCA_038233155.1 Longimicrobiales bacterium | reverse complement strand
GCATGGATCACCGCTGCACCGTTGTCGTCGGTTCACAATGGGGGGACGAGGGCAAGGGGAAGATCGTCGATGTTCTCGCCGAAGATGTCGATGTAATCGCCCGCTACCAAGGCGGTGCGAACGCGGGCCACACCGTGCACGTGGGCGATGAAGAGTTCGTGCTGCACCAGATTCCGTCCGGCATTCTGCACCCTCGCCGCACTTGCCTGCTCGGGAACGGGGTGGTTGTTGATCCGTTCCAATTCTTTGACGAACTGGACGGGCTGGCGGAGCGAGGCATCGATGCTGCCGGGCGCGTCGGCATCAGCGGCAGAGCGCACCTCCTCCTGCCCTATCACAAGATGCTGGATCGTGCCGCGGAAGCGCGCCGTGGTGAAAAGAAGATCGGGACCACCGGGCGCGGCATTGGCCCTGCCTACGAGGACAAAGTTGCAAGACAGGGCATTCGCATCGCCGATCTGGGTGATACGGAGCGCGCGAAACGACTGCTGCACGACGCCGCCGAGCGCGTCAATGTCCGGCTTGCCTCGATGGGCTCCTCCGAGTGCGCTGCGGCCGGCGAACTCGTAGAGCAGGTGTTCGGCGTGCGCGAACGCCTCCTCGCCCTTGCCGTCGATACCGGGCGCGTCATCTACGATGCGCTGGGCGAGGGGCGGCGTGTTCTGCTGGAAGGTGCCCAAGGCGCACTGCTCGATGTAGATCATGGCACCTATCCCTATGTCACCTCTTCCAATACTACCGCCGCCGGCGGCGCGCTGGGAGTGGGAATCGGCCCGACAGCCATTGATGCGGTGCTCGGGGTGGTCAAGGCCTACACCACGCGCGTAGGGGCCGGGCCGCTGCCCACCGAGTTCTCTAGCCCCATGCAAGAGCGCGTTCGCGAACTGGGCGGCGAGTACGGCGCCACCACCGGCAGAGCCCGGCGCTGCGGCTGGTTCGATGCGGTGGTAGTGCGCCACGCGGCACGCGTGAACGGCCTCACCGGCCTCGCCGTCACCAAGCTGGACGTGCTGGATACCCTCCCCGAGGTGCAGATCGCTACCGCATACGAAGCCGGCGGGGCCGTGCTCGACGATTTTCCGGCTGATCTCGGCCTGCTGGACGCGGCGAGGCCCGTTCACGAGACACTACCCGGGTGGCGCAGCAGCACCGCGGAGTCGCGCGACTGGGATCATCTGCCTGCCAATGCACGCGCCTATCTGCGGCGATTGGAAGAGGTCACCGGCGTCCCCATCTGGTACGTCTCGGTCGGGTCTCGCCGGGACCAGCTCATCCGGGTGAATGGGCGCGGGTGATGTACCTGCCGCAGCGGACCCGCGGCGCCACGTCAAGCAGTCGGTTCGCGAACTAGCCGCCTACACGCTCCGGCATCACCAAGCGCGCGTCAAGCTCAACCAAAACGAAAGCCCCTACGACGCCCCCGGGGAGCTGAAGCGCCGCATCGCCGAAAGGCTCGCCGGGCGGCCCTGGAACCGCTACCCGCCCTTCGTGCCGCACGACCTGACGGGCGCCATCGCGGAGTTCACCGGGTGGCCGGCAAACGGGGTTCTCGTCGCCAATGGGTCGAACGAACTGATCCAGGCGCTGCTCGCCGCTGTCGTCCAACCCGGCGTGAGCATCGTTATCGCCGAGCCGACTTTTACGCTGTACCGATTGATGACGCGGGTAAACGGCGGCGCCGTCGCCGGCGTTCCGCTCACGCGGCCGGATCTCGGCTTCGATGCGGAGGCCCTCATCGCCGCTGCCCGGGAAAGTGCGGCAGCAGCGTTGGTGCTGTGCACACCGAACAACCCTACCGGATCTGCGTTGTCGCGCGAGCAGATCGAAACGATCTACGATCAAACCGATTCCCTCGTCGTGCTGGATCAGGCGTACGTCGAGTTCGGCGGCTACGATGCCATTCCGCTGCTCGCAGGGCGGCCGCGGCTGGTCATCCTCCGTACCTTCAGCAAAGCATTCGGCCTCGCTGGCCTGCGTGCCGGGTACCTGCTGGCGCACCCGTTGCTCGCCGCCGAAATTGCCAAGGCAAAGCTGCCGTACAACCTGAACTTTTTGACGGAAATCGCCGCGGCGGAGGTGATGCGCGGCGCCGATTCCATGCGGCCGCGGATCGAGGCGTTGAAGCGTGAACGAAACCGGCTCCTTAGCGAGTTGGGCGCCATCGCCGGAATCCGCGTCTTTCCAAGCCAGGCGAACTTCGTACTATTCAGGGTCGAGGCGGGCGAGGCAAATCACCGGCAGGTATTCGACCGGTTGCTCGCCGATCACGGCGTGCTGGTACGCGACGTTTCGGCATACCCGATGCTGGACGGGTGCCTGCGGGTGAATGCCGGCACCGAAGAGGAGACCTCGCACTTTCTTGGCGCGCTGCGGCGCGTGCTTGCCGGGAGCTGACATGGAACGCACATCGACGCAGATGCGGAACACGCGCGAAACGGAAATCGCGCTCGAACTCGGCCTGGACGGGGGCGGGAGCAGCGAAATCGAGACGGGCATAGGCTTCTTCGACCACATGCTCGACGCATTCGCCCGGCACGGGGGCTTCAGTCTGCGGGTACAGTGTACGGGAGATCTGCATGTGGACGGGCATCACACGGTGGAAGATGTGGGACGTACGCTCGGCGCCGCCTTCGACGAGGCGCTCGGCGGCAAGGAGGGGATCACCCGCTTCGCCGATGCCACCGTCCCGCTGGACGAGGCGCTGGTGCGCGCCGTTGCCGACCTGTCCGGCCGGGCTCACCTCGAGTACCACATAGATCTGCCGCCGGACCAGCCCCGCATCGGCGAGTTTGACGCTGCGCTCGCCGAAGAGTTTTGGCGCGGCTTCGTGGCCGAGGCGCGCCTGACTCTGCACCTGGATGGCATCCGCGGCGGCAACGCGCATCATATCGTAGAGGCTACCTTCAAAGCCGCTGCCCGCGCGCTAGGTGCAGCCGCCCGCATAGACCCGCGGCTCGGAGGCGAAGTCCCATC
>JBBSMO010000471.1:0-2978 GCA_038233155.1 Longimicrobiales bacterium | reverse complement strand
GCAAAGCTTACGAAGTCGAGCGCGTATAGGTTGCGCTGGCTGCGGTTGAGTTCAGCCAGGCGGAGAGTATCTCCCTCGCCGAAGGCGAGCTGCTGCAGAACGGTGTTCCTACCGAGGCGTTCCGCGCCGAGCACCAGTACGCCGTCCACCTGCACCGCGGGGCCGGGAAGCGCAACAAACTGCGCCTCCGCGACATCCGCGATGGTATCGATGGAGTAGTTGCGCAGCACATCGGCGTACACGTGGCCCCGTTGCTGCAACAGCGAGCGCACCGTATCAGCGGAGGAAAGGAAGCCGATCCGGCTGAAGGGCTCGCCAACGCGAAGCGGCAGCCGGCTGTCGAGCCGCGCGGGGTTCAAGATGCTGTCGGTCCCCTCGACAGCCAGCTCGCGGAGCGTTACCTCGTCGCCGGGGAAGATGGTGAAGCGCAGGGCGATGTTGTCGCCGCCGAGAGCGGAGACGGATGGCTCGACGCGGGTGCCGTAATAGCCTTGGTCGCGATAGTACAGTTGGATGCGCAGGAGATCGCGCGCCAGTTCGAGCAGATCCAGGTAGGTACGGTTGCGGCCGATCAGGCCGGGACAAATGGAAAGCGGCAGAAAGGTGAGGCGGCACTGGGTGGGCTGGATGGCGATGATGCTGCGCAACGAGTCCACCGGAACGCGTAGGTCGCGCCCGGCGAACTCGACCTCTTTCACCTCCCGCCCCGCGTATTCGGCGAGGCCGGGGAAGGGGCCGCCGGTCCCCGGCTGGGCCAGGCACCCGGCAAGAACGGCCGTGAGCAGCGACGCCGCAAGCGCGCGCAACAGAGTACCGGTACGGACCATCGAGTGCAGCTTCAGATGTCCAGGTTGAGGTTCGGGCGGAGCGAGCCGCCGCGGGGTTCGGGAGCACGACCGGCGCGGGTGAACGCCGCGCCAGCGGGTAACCCAATCTACGACGCGCGCGGCGACGGTCCAAACCCGGCACGGGAGCGGGCGGAGCGAGATACCCATAGCAGCCAGCAATGTTCAAGAGGCGTGGCGGTGGCGGGCAACCGCTGCAAAAGTTAGAATAGGCGAGGCGCACCTGTAATCAAGCGGCAGAAACATGGCTGATCTTAGAGATTTTTCCGGTCCCAACGCGGGCTACATCCTCGGTCTGTTCGACGAATTCGAACGCGACCCCGCCGCCGTCGGGCCCGAGTGGCAAAAGTTCTTTCGCGACTTCCACCCGGCGGATGCGGGCGCGCCCACCGCCGGTGGCGGTGCCGGTGCGGACCTGCGCCTGGTCATTGGCGCGCGAGAACTGGCTCGCGCCATTCGCAGCCGCGGTCACACGGCGGCGTCGCTGGACCCGTTGGGCAGCCCGAAGCAGCCGGACCCTGCTCTGGACCCCGCCTTCCACAACATCCGCGAAGCAGAGCTCGAGGGGCTGGATGCGATGGTGGTCCGCGGCCCCGCCGCTGCAGGTGCTCGGGATGCTGCGGCGGGTATCGCGCGGCTGCGCGAGATCTACACCGGCAGCGTGGGCTACGAGTTCGGGCACATCCCGGATGCGGCCGAACGGCAATGGATTGCGGAGGCTATCGAAACGCAGCGCTTCGCCGCCTCTTCCGGCGCGGGCGAAGAGCGCGCGCTGCTCGAGCGCCTGTCGCAGGTAGAGGGCTTCGAGAGCTATCTGCACAAGCGCTTCGTAGGCCAAAAGCGCTTCTCGATAGAGGGCACCGACATGATGGTGCCGATGCTGGACGAGTTGATCGCCCGTGCCGCGGAAACGGGCGCGGGAGATGTGGTGATCGGCATGGCACACCGCGGGCGGCTCAACGTGCTGACCCACGTGCTAGGCAAGCCGTACGAAAAGATGCTCGCCGGCTTTCCGGGAGTAGGCACACCGGCCGGTCTCGACGACGACGGCAGCGACATCCCGTCGGGTGACGTCAAGTACCACATGGGGTGGACAGCGACCCGCGAGTTCGGCGGCCGCGAGGTGCGCGTGATGCTCTCGCCGAACCCGAGCCATCTCGAATTCGTAGATCCGGTAGTGGTGGGGATGACCCGCGCGGCACAGGACGAGACGAGCGAGGCGGGGCGCCCGAAGCTGAACCCCGCCGCGGCGCTCGCCATCCTGATCCACGGGGACGCCGCCTTTCCCGGCCAGGGGATCGTAGCAGAAACGCTCAACATGTCGTGCCTCGGCGGCTACACAGTGGGCGGCACCATCCACCTGATCGCCAACAATCAGATCGGCTTCACGACCAATCCCGAGCACGGTCGCTCTACCCGCTATGCGAGCGACCTCGCCAAGGGTTTCCAGGTACCCGTCGTCCATGTCAACGCGGACGATGCCACCACCTGCCTGATGGTGGCGCGGCTCGCCGCGGCGTATCGCACCGAGTACCACAAGGACTTCGTCATCGACCTGGTGGGGTACCGCCGCTGGGGGCACAACGAGGGAGATGAACCTGCCTTCACGCAGCCGGTGATGTACGAGCAGATCCGCGCCCACCCTACGGCGCGCGCACTGCTCGCCACTAGGCTGGAAGAAGCGGGTGTGGTGCAAGGAGGTGAAGCCGCCGAGATGCTGGAGGCTACCTTCGAGAAGCTTGCAGGCGTGCAGAGCGCGATTGGAGATTCCGTATTGCCGCCGCCCGTCGAGCTCAGCAACAACGGGGGCCCGCCGCGCCAGGAAATGAGGGACACGGCGGTAGCGGCGGAAACGCTGCGCGAGTTGAACGAGGCCATGCTTGCCATTCCCGATAATTTCTCTCCGAACACACGCCTGTCGCGCAATGTGCTGGAAAAGCGCCGCGCAGCTCTCGGTCCGGACGGCGGCATCGACTGGGGTCACGCCGAAGCTCTCGCGTTCGCTTCGCTGCTCGCCGAGGGCACACCCGTGCGGATGACGGGGCAGGACGCACAGCGCGGCACCTTCAGCCATCGGCACCTTGTGCTGCACGACTCAGAGAGCGGCGAGCGGCTCAATCTGCTCGCGCACCT
>JBBSMO010000470.1:0-2978 GCA_038233155.1 Longimicrobiales bacterium | reverse complement strand
TGGCCCAGACGCGATGAACCAGGCGTTGGCCGTGTGGTTTCCCGCCCGGCCGGACGGCAGCACCGGAGAAACCGCGTACTCGAACCTGGGAAACGAGCGGGACGCAATCCGCCGCACGGCGCTTGCCGGCGGCCCGGTCCACGGCACCACCAGGTCGGGCAGCAGGGCGCGACCCGGCGCACCGGTCGGCGCATCTGCATAGGCGCGCACCACGCTCCGCGCCAGCGGCTCGCCCGAATCGGCGTCGTGCAGGCTCAGCAGCAGCGCTTCCAGCTCGTCGCAGAGCGAGTCGTATCCGGCGCCTGGTTCGACGATGCCGTCCCGCTCGCGACCGCGGAGGTTGATGCGCAGATACCCGGCCTCGTCCATCGGCATGGGGAAGTAGCGGGTGGCCGACCAGTCGAACATGCCGCGCGACCAGATCGATACCAGCGCCTGACTCGCCGCGAGCGGTACCCGGTTCAGTATCGGGCGAGCCCAGTGGAAGGGGATGCGCTGCTTGATCCGGAAGAGAGCGCCCCGCTGCGGTGCGGCGCCTGATCGGTGCTGGTCGAGCTGCGCCAGGATGTCGGACAGCAGATCCGACCAGCCGGGGTTGGGTCCCATGCCGTGCACCGCAAAGGCCAGCACCAGGGCGTGATCCGGGACCCGCCCCAGGAACTCGCCGACGGCCCGATCGACTTCCTGATACACGCCGATCAGATCCGGGTGAAGCTCGCCGGAGCTCACGGCCCCCGTGCGGGGTTCCAGCTGCGAGCGGTCCCAGAGATAGTGGCCGCCGCGGTGGGCGGCGCTGAGCACGATGCAGGTGAGGTCCCACGCTTCGCGCTGCATCAGGTCTAGCGAAACAACCGTGAGTTGCCGGGTCGCGGCCGACAGCGCACGCGGCAGCTCGCGTAGGGACCGCTCGGATTGCCTGCCGAAGTGCTCCGCGGGCATCCGCGGCCGCCCGAACCGCCGCTGGCACTCCGCCCAGAGCCCCGCGGGCCAGGACCCCCGGCCGATCATGTCGTGCGTGCCCCACCCGCCGAGGTACACCCCGTTCACCGGACGCGGCGCGCCCAGCACCATCGGGACGTCCACGATGCAGACACGCGGCGCCGGGCCCGGCAGGAATTCCCAAAGCGGACGCGAGCCGATCCACGCATCGCTTGCGACCTCCACCCGCATCCGCTCCGGGCGCCACAGCTTGTTGTGGAAGATGCCGTGGCCGGGCACGTCGCGCGCGGTGTAAAAGGTCGGCCAAACGCCGCCCGCGTACAGCCCGGCCGGAGACTTGAGCCGGCCGAACAGGCCGCGCTCCCGCAGGCTCGCCAGGTTCGGCAGGCGGCCCTTGCCGTGCGGCGGATCCACGACGCAACCCGGGTTGCGGACGTCGCGTCCTCCTTCCACCAGCGGCCGTGGACGAGGGCGAGCAGCGCGAGCCCGCCCATCGCCGCGAGTACCGTCCCCAACGATCGCGCCGCTGGAAGATCAGCAAACAAAGCCGCCGCGCCGAGCGAGGCCATTACCAGGAACCCGACACCACGGTTCAGGAGGATCGCGACCACGGCTGCATGCCTGTCTGCGCCGTGCTGGACATACTTCATCCAGGTCGCGCCACCGCCGGCGAGGGTGCCCGGGAGCAGCATGCCGTAGAACTGCGATGCGAGCAGGATGCGCCAGAGCATTGCGCGGCTCAGGCCCATTCCCTGGCTGTCGGCGATCACCTTCATCCGCAGCACCGCGACCCGACGCAGTACGAACTGCAGCACCACGCCCGCCGCCAGGTACGCCGGGTTCAGCGTGGCAAGTGTCGCGGCGACGCTGCGGAACGGCACGAAGTAAAGGACTACCACGAGTGCACCGGCGCCCATGGCCAGCCTGATGCCGTAGCGAATCAGCGGGTGCAATCTCTCGCTCGAGGTGAGGGACGGGGCCGAGTGGAGGCGGCGGCGGAGCCCGGAGGCGTGATGCCGGAGGTCAAAGCGGCGCCCGCGGCACCCGCATCCCTGGAGCGGGAGAGCAGTCGGCATCGGTGAGCGCCCTATCCGAGAGCCGGGCGGCGGACGAGGCGCAACATGCGTCCCGCGATGTGACGAGGGCAAGGCAAACGATGGAGCGGTGATTACGCTGGACGAGGACCTTGCCGGCCCCGGCGAGCTCCTTGGCCAGCACTTCCCGCTCCTCGCCCCGCTGCTCCAGTCCGCCGAGATCCATCCCGCGCCTGGATCGCGATCCAGGGCGGTCACGATCCAGGGGGTCGGCAGATCGGGGCAGGTCCTGAAGCAGGTACAGACCGGCTACATAGGTAACAGAATGGACCGGCGAGATAGGTAACACTCGCCTATATTGGTTTGCTCACCGAACAGGGGCGAGCCATGCCATGGAGAGAGAGCGGGCCAGTGGACGAGAGAAGACGTTTGATCGCGGCGCATGAGAGAGGTTTGTACACGATGACGGAGTTGTGGGCGAGCTTCGGGGTCAGCCGCAAGACCGGGTACAAGTGGCTTGGCCGCTATCGTACGGGCGGGCTGGCAGTGCTGGGGGACCGGTCCCGCGCTCCGTTGCACTCGCCGCAGCGAATGGAGCAGAGCAGTGAGACGCTGCTGCTCGAGGCGCGAACCGCACGACCGCGCCGGGGGCCGCGAAAGATTCTCGCGCGGCTGGCCCGGGAGCACCCGGAGCTCGCCGCGGTGCTGCCGGCCGCCAGCACCGCGGGCGATCTGTACAAACGCAAAGGGTTGGTGAAGGAGCGCAGGCGCCGCCGCGCGAGGTCGTTTGATCCTGCGGGCGTGCTCGAAACCCGCGAACCCAATGAGGTGTGGACGGCCGATTACAAGGGGGAGTTCCGGATGCGCAACAGCCGGTACTGCTATCCGTTCACCCTTGTCGATGCGCATTCGCGTTTCGTGCTGGCCTGCGATGCACAGGCCTCGACGTCGCTCGCCGGCGCGCGAAAGGGGTTTCTCCGGGCGTTCCGCGCCTACGGTCTTCCC
>JBBSMO010000469.1:0-2993 GCA_038233155.1 Longimicrobiales bacterium | reverse complement strand
GCTTGGAAGCCGCCGCCGCAGGTGTGGCAGCAGCTGGATCCTACGTCTGCGCGCTCTTCGACGCGCGCCGCGGCGATGTTTTCGCCGCTTGCTATCGGTTCGACGCCGCCGGCTGTATGGCAGAGATCCTCGCACCCGCCGCGTTGCCGCTTTCGGAGCTGCTCGGCCAGCTCGATGCTTTCCGGCCGCTCGTTTTCACCGGGGAAGGTGCCGCCGTCCACCGCGCGGAGCTGCTGGCGGAGGGAGGGGTGCGCATTGCCCCGGCCGCGGTGACCGCCTCCCGCGCGGCGGCGCTGCTCTGGCTGCACTCGCTGGACCCCGCGCGCGGGCGCATCGAGGATGTGCGCGGCTGGGAGCCCGATTATCAGCGTGCTTCCGGCGCCGAGCGGATCGCCGCGGCGCGCGCGGGCACCTGAATGGCCCGCACTGTTCCTGGCCCCCCGGCTGTCTCCGCTGCACGCGAGCCCGGCGCCACCCGCCGCATCGCGGTGCGCACAATGCACCACGCCGATCTGTCTGCCGTCCTGCGGATCGAAGAGGCCGTTTTCTCTACACCGTGGCAGCGGATCACCTTTCAGAACCTCCTCCGCCGTACCGATACGGATCTGCTCGTGGCGGAGGAGGACGGCGAGCTTGCGGGCTATGCGGTCTGCTGGACGGTTATCGACCAGGCGGAGCTCGGCAACCTGGCGGTGGCGGACTCGTTCCGCGGCGCCGGCATCGGCCGCATGCTGTTGCGCGAAGCGCTCGAGCGCGTTCGTGCCCGCGGTGCCGGCGAATGCTTCCTCGAGGTACGCGTGTCGAACACCGCCGCGCACCGCTTGTACGAGGCGGACGGCTTCGCCATAGCCGGCGAGCGGCGGGGCTACTACACCCGTCCGAAGGAGGACGCGTTGGTCATGCGGGTGAAGCTCGGCGGCCCGGCAGCCGATGCTTCTATTGAGCGGCCGGAGCTAGGCGGCCGAAATGCTTGACACTGAATCTGCCGGCCTGTAGTTTGGAGGGCGCTGTCCCACCCATAGTACCCGCCCCCACCTTCAGGAGAACCCATGGCTAGGAGCCTAAACAAGGCAATACTCATCGGCAATGTAGGCGCCGATCCGGAAGTGCGCGCCATCGGCAGTGGTGCACGGGTCGCCAACTTCTCGCTGGCGACCAACAGATCGTGGACCAACGCGTCCGGCGAGCAGCAGGAAAAGACCGAGTGGCATCGGATCGTGGCCTGGCGCAAGCTGGCCGACATCGTCGAGCAGTACGTCAAGAAGGGTGACCGCGTCTACATCGAAGGGGAAATCGAGTATCGCTCCTACGAAGACAAGGATGGCGTCACCAAGTACTCGACGGAAATCAACGCAAGGGAGATGATCATGCTCGGCGGCCGCGAAGGCGGCTCGGTTGGCGGTGATTCAGACAGCTCCCGCGGCAGCTCTCGCGCCGGCGCTAAGGCTGGCGGCGGTGACTACGATGACTTTCAAGCGCCCCCCATGGGCGACGAAGACGACGACCTTCCCTTCTAAAGGCCTTCTGTGAGACCAAACCTGTACGCCCTCCTCGCTATGCCGGTCCTGCTTGCGGTGCCGCTCGCCGCGCAGGACCCCCCGC
Organism: Longimicrobiales bacterium; assembly: GCA_038233155.1. Lineage (GTDB taxonomy): Bacteria > Gemmatimonadota > Gemmatimonadetes > Longimicrobiales > Longimicrobiaceae > JBBSMO01. The sequence goes on along the minus strand of JBBSMO010000469.1, from coordinate 1,391 downwards.
CCCCGCCCCCGGTGCCCGCGCCGCAGCAGGAGCGCGTGCACGTGGTGCGCCCCGGCGACACTCTTTGGGACCTCGCACGCTCGTATCTGAGCGATCCCTGTCTGTGGCCGGAGATCTTCCGCATCAACGCGGACCTCATTCGCGACCCGGCGCTGATCTACCCCGCCGAGCGGCTGCGGCTGCCGGGCGCGCCCGGGATGATGGTGATGGAGCCCGATCAGACGCGGGTAGAACCCGGACGCACCGTGTTCTTCCGCGAGGAGCAGAGCATCGCGCAGCGGACCGGCCCCGCAATCCGTGCGGCGGGGAGCCAAGATGTACCGGTGCTGCCACCTGGGGAATTCTTCGCCGCCGGGCTGCTTATAGATGAAGGCGAGCTGCCGGCCATCGGCCGGCTCGCGGATGTGCTCGCGCCAAGCGTAGTGCAGGCGCGGCTGGCACCCATGATCGAGCTGTACGACAAGGTCTTCGTGGTTCTGGACGACCCGGCCGCCGTCCGGATTGGCGACCGTCTGCACTTTTTCCGCGAAGGGCGCCGCATCAAGCCGTACGGCCGCGACTACATGCCGACGGGAATCGCCACCATCGCCGCGCTGGATGGCAACACCGCTACCGCGGTGATGGTGCAACTCTTCGATCTTCCGCGGCTGGGCGACCTTGCCGTGCCGCTTCCGGAGTTCCCCGTCGCGGCGGGCGTGCTGCCGCGCGAAGCATCCGGGCTGGACGGGGAGATCGTCGCCTTCGCCAGTCCGCACCCGGTGCAGTCCACCAAGGACCTGTTGTACGTCAATGTGGGGGATGATGCCGGGGTCGCGGAGGGCGATGAATTCATCGCCTATCTCCCGCCCGACGAGCGCAAGGGCTGGGTGCGCCCGGCGGTGGATGTGGCGCGCCTGCAGGTTGTACGCGTCGCGGGGCGTACCGCCACAACCCGGGTGATCGAGTTGACCTACCCGGCGGTCGAAGTCGGGATGCCGATCCGCCTCGTGGGGAAGATGCCCTGACCCGGGCCGCGCGGCCCGCCGACCATTCATGCGGCGCCCCTGTCATGCGGGGGCGTCGCCATCTATTTTTCAGGACGGAGTACGTGCGGACCTTTACCCTGCCGGAATGACCGGCCTGCTCCACTTCGGGGTGCTGGCCCTGTACGGCCTGTCAGCGGCACTCTTTGCGGTCTCGTTTCTGCGCAGCGACCGGCGGCTCTCGAAGCCCGCCGGTTTTGCCATTGTTGGCGGGGTGGTGCTGCACAACGCCGCACTCGCCGCGTTCGTCGCGGAGTTTCGGGAGCTGCCGCTGGTCGGGCTCGGCCCCTGCCTCACGGCGATTGCCCTGCTCGTCGCGCTCGGGTGCGTCTTTGCTGCTTTTTGGTGGCGCACGCCCGCTATAGGCCT
>JBBSMO010000468.1:0-2995 GCA_038233155.1 Longimicrobiales bacterium | reverse complement strand
TCGTCGCCGGCGACCATCTCGTGCCGCAAGCCGCCATCGCCGAACCGATCGCGCAGCCCATCCACAGAGGGGTGGGACGGCAGACCGGGGTCCTGCGGGGGCACATTGGGAGCCTCGGGCGGCGACTCCGCCGCCCCCGCCTCGAGCTCATCCAACCCCTTGCTGAAGGAATTTTCAGCCATCAAGCCCCCGTACAGACGCCCCGGCGGGGCGTCTCCGCGGTGCCATCCACCTTCGCGATGCCTCCGCAATCAAACCAGCCCCTCTCCCCGGTGCCATCCCGCTCCCCGACGCTTCAAGATTCCCGCCGACGAGGTAAGCCGCCGGCTTCACGCACTCCTCGCTCCCCACTTCGCGCTCCGCACTCCCGGTCATGGCAGCCGGTCCGCCGGCCGCACTACCGCGCCCGTAGAGGCGAGACCGCTGGAGCGGTTCTGCATGGTCGAATTGCCGAAGGGACGCGTCACCACCTCGACAGTGCTGTCCGGCAGGACGGGCACGCCTACGGGCAGCTCCTCATCCGGCCGCCACTGCTCGAACTGCGTAGGGGATGAGCGGCGGATCTTTTCCTGGATCATCAGGATGCCGTATATCAGCCCTTCGGGGCGCGGCGGGCACCCCGGTACGTAGACATCTACCGGAATCACCGTGTCAATGCCCTGCACCATGCTGTACACGTCGAAAACGCCCCCGCTGGATGCGCAGGCTCCCATCGAGATGGACCATTTCGGCTGTGGCATCTGCTCCCAGATGCGGCGGAGCACCGGCGCCATCTTGTAGGAGACGCGGCCGGCGCAAATCAGCAAATCTGCCTGCCGCGGGCTGAAGCTCATGCGCTCCATGCCGAAGCGGGCGAGGTCGTAGGTAGAGGCGGCGGAAGCCATCATCTCAATGGCGCAGCACGCGGTGCCGAACGGCATGGGCCAGAGCGAGTTGGTACGCGCCCAGTTGACCACCGCATCCAGCTTGGTGGTCATAAATCCCGGGGCGCCGGAAAAGACGCCGCCCTCCTGCCGGTCCGTCTGCTCAGCGGGCAGATCCCGATTCTCTAATCCCATTCCAGCGCTCCCTTCTTCCATTCATAGACGAGGCCGACGGTCAGAATGAAGATGAAAATCATTGCCGCCGCCATTCCCGCGCCGCCCAATTCGCGCATCGCCACAGCCCACGGCACCAGGAAGACCGTCTCGACATCGAAGACGATGAAGAGGATAGCGACCACGTAGAACTTGACCGAGAAGCGCTCGCGGGTGGTGCCGAGCGGATCGATCCCCGATTCATACGTAGACGCCTTGATCTTGGTGCGCGTGCCAGGGCTCAGTACCTGGGAGAGCACAACCATCCCCACTGCCTGGGCGATGGAAATCGCCAGCAAGATGAGCAGCGGAAGATAGGACTGGAGCATACCGCGTGCGCCGGGTAGCAGAAGCTTGTGAAATCGTTCACTTGTTCGTGAGCGCCGGAAAATACCGCGTGCCCGGCGCCAGTGTCAAGCGCAACGGCGCCCGCCCCGCGGGCGCGCCCTTTCTCTTGCAACGTGCTTGCCACGGCCGCCGCCGGGCATGTACATTCGCGCGCCCGCACCGCCGCACGCAGACCGCGGCGGGACTCGAATCGAAACCGCCCGCCTACCCGAAATCTTCCGCTGATGAGCATCAAGCCCGACCATTGGATTCGCCGCATGGCCCGCGAGCATGGGATGATCGAGCCCTTCGAAGACCATCAGGTGCGAGAGGGCTCGATCTCGTTCGGGCTTTCCTCCTACGGCTACGACATGAGAGTGGCCAATGAGTTCAAGATCTTCACCAACGTCAACAATGCGATGGTGGACCCGAAGCAGTTCGACGACCGCTCCTTTGTGCCCTTCGAAGGCAATGTTTGCATCGTCCCGCCGAACTCGTTCGCGCTGGCGCGCTCGGTAGAATACTTCCGTATCCCGCGCGATGTGATGACGCTCTGCGTCGGCAAGTCCACGTACGCACGCTGCGGCATCATCACCAACGTGACTCCGTTCGAGCCGGAGTGGGAGGGGTTCGTGACGCTCGAGATCTCGAACACGACGCCTCTGCCAGCGAAGATCTACGCCAGCGAGGGAATCGCGCAGGTGATCTTTTTCCAGTCGGATGAGGTGTGCGAAACGAGCTACGCGGATAGAAAGGGCAAGTACCAGGGGCAGACCGGGGTCACGCCGCCGAAGCTCTGAACCGCACAGTGGCGCATTCCGTACCGCCCGGCGGGCGCTCTCCCCTCGGGCGGGAGCAACGCCGCCCGCCGCAACTCCCGGCGACTGTGGCCGCAGGCAGCCGCGTCAGAGGAGGGGAACGAGAACCCAAGCCAATGCGGCCAATACCGCCAGCCCGGCGATCACATAGATCACCGTGCGGCTGGCGGTATTCCCAGGGCCGGGCGGCGCTGTGGGATGTTCGGCGACCGGCTGGCTGCCGTGGTCGAAGGGCGGGTCGTGTTCGTCTGCGCTCATTGGCTCAATCCCCGGGGTGAATGCTCGTTGCTGAACGGGATGCAACGCGCGTGCCCTCTGCGAGCGCGGCACTGCCCAGGGCCGGTAGCCGCTCTAACGCCGGCGGCAGCGGGCTCAGCGGAAGGCGTTGGGCCGCGCCTCGCTCCCCGCCGGGGCATCCTGACCGTTGGTGGAGCGAGGGTTGTTCGCTCACCTTCCGGGCACGGGCGGCAGGATGTCCCGCGGCGGGGGCTCGCGCGCGGAGTCGGGTGAGGAGGGCGGCACGGAATCGGGCCGCGGCGTCGCTGCGGTGTCGGGCTGCAGAGGCGTCGGGCGCTGCCTCGGCTCGCCGCCCATGTCGGTGGGGCGGTCCGGCGGAATGGCACGGGGCGCGGGGGATGTATCGGCTGCTGAGGGCGTGGTCCGAACGGGTGGGGCGTCGCCCGGCGCTTGCTCCGGGATCGTGTCGGGGAGCGGCGGCGGAGGTTCGCGCAGCACCCTGCCATCTGGATAGCGGAAGAAGGGTGGCGGCTGCTC
>JBBSMO010000467.1:0-3005 GCA_038233155.1 Longimicrobiales bacterium | reverse complement strand
TCGCACCGGCACGGGCGAGCCTGCTGCTTTGGGGAGCATCGTCGAGGTAAACTACTCAGGCTATCTCACCGACGGTACGCTGTTCGATACCAGTTGCCCGGGCAACCGCAGCGTGCTTCTGGTCGGAATCGGCGCGTCGCAGGTGATCCGCGGCTTCGAGATCGGCCTCAGCGGCATGCAGCCGGGGGGTGTGCGCCGGCTCATCATTCCGCCGGAGCTGGGGTATGGCAACAACCCGGTGGGCCCTATACCGGCGAATTCGACGCTGATTTTCGATATCGAGCTGGTAGGCTTCGCCGGCTGACGTCAGGGGCTTGCCGTGTCATCGGCGGGACCACCCTCGCCGCTCCCGCCTTCGGCCTGTGAAATCGCCCAGGCCGCGTTCACGAGACCAATGTGGCTGAACGCCTGCGGGAAGTTACCGATCAGCTCGCCGCTCGCGGTCTCGACCTCCTCGGAAAGCAGCCCGAGGTCATTGGCGAAGGAGATGCCCGTTTGGAATGTCTCGCGCGCGCGATCGGTATCTCCCGAACGGGCGAGCGCCTCGGCGAGCCAGAAGGTGCACAGCAGAAAGGCGCCCTCCTCGCCGCCGAGACCGTCGTCGGCGCGATAGCGGTAAACCAGGCCGCGCTCATCGGTCAGCTTTTCTATGGTGGCCTCGATCGTGGCTTTGACCCGCTCGTCGCTAGCGGGGAGAAAGCCGACCATGGGGATGACTAAGTTGGACGCATCCAGCGCATCATCGCCGAACGACTGCGTGAAAGCGTTGGCACTCTCGCTCCACCCGCGGTCGAGAATCGCGTCGCGGATTTCGGCGCGGGACGCAGTCCAGTCATCTACCCGGTCTTCCGCCTCGAGCAGACCGGCAAGGTCGATGGCGCGATCGAGTGCCACCCAGCACATCAGCTTGGAATAAAGAAAGTGGCGCGGCTCGCCGCGCATCTCCCAAATTCCCTGGTCCTTTTGCTTCCAGCGTTGGGCAGCGGCGTCCGCGAGCCCGACGAGAAACTCGCGGGTCACATCGTCTAAATCGGGCAAGTGGTCGCGCAGGCGGTGTACGGCGGCGAGCATCTCGCCATACACATCGAGCTGGCTCTGGTCCCACGCGCCGTTCCCGATGCGCACCGGCCGGCTGTCGCGCCACCCCGAAAGGTGCGGCAGCTCGCGCTCCGTCAGGTCGTGCTCGCCGCCAATGCCGAACATGATCTGCAAATCGCCGCTGCCGCGCACCTGCGCAAGCGCCGCATGCGACATGAACTGGAAGAACTTCTGCGACTCGTCCGGGCAGGCGGCAACCCAGAGCGCTTCCAGGGTGAAGCTCGCGTCCCGCACCCAGCAGTACCGGTAGTCCCAGTTGCGGCCGCCGCCGATCACCTCGGGGAGCGAGGTGGTGGGTGCGGCGACCATCGCCCCGGTCGGATAAAAGGTCAGCCCCTGCAGCACCCGCCCGCTGCTATGCACCAGATCTGCCCACGGCCCCTGATAGCTCTGGTGCATCTCGGACCAACTCTGCCACGCCCGCACCGTTTCTTTGCACCGCCTCTCGATCTCGCCGACATCCCAATACCGGGGACGCTCATCCCAGCTTGTTGCGTGCTGCATCGCAAAAGCCACGGTTTCGCCTTCAGCAACGGTGAAGCGGCCGCGAGCCGTTCCATCCTCAGCTTCAAGCTCAACGGGAGACGAGAGGAGCAGGACAGACGCGCCGCCGTGGGCGATAAGACCGCCATCTTCTGGCACGAGCAGCGGCTTTACTAGCCCGTACTCGGCGCGCGGCGCGTACTCGGTCTCGAACTCGATCTCTCCCCCGGTCGCGTGCAGCAGGCGCAGCAACGCGTGCGGCGAGCCCGCGCCCAGGTCGTGCCCGCGCTCGTTAGGTCCCACGGCGAGCAAGTCGGTCAGAGTCGCGACGCCGGCCGCGGTTTCGAAGCGGGTCTCGAGCACCAGCGAGCCATCGAGGTAGCGGCGGCTGACCTCGAAGTCTGCAGCGGGGCGAATGGACCAATGGCCGGCATCATCATCTAGAATGCGACCGAGAACCGAGGGCGAGTCGAAGCGTGGAAAGCAGAGCCAATCTACAGAGCCGGCGCGGCTGGCCAGCGCGGCGGAATGGCAATCGGAGAGCAGCGCGTAGTCTGAGATTGGGGTACGGCTCATTCGGATCGCAGCGGGAGATGGTTTTTGGCGTGCCAGTTCAGCGAACCGGCGTGAACACCCGCACGGTTCCCGAACGAATCATGCCTTCCATCTTCCGGCGCAGAATAGCGCGAATACGATCGCGCGTCGGCGGCATCAGCAGCACCAGCCCCGCTATGTCGGTGAGCAGCCCCGGCGTCAGCAGCACCACCCCGCCAATCAGCACCAGCAGCCCGTCTATGAGGCTTGCTGCGGGCATCTGGCCGACCGCCATCTCCGCCTGGATCTGGCGCACTACGCGCAGCCCCTGGCTACGGGTGAGGAGCGCGCCAAGGGTGCCGGTAACTAGGACCAGCGCCAGCGTAGGCCAGAACCCAACCAGGGTGCCGAGCTTCACCAGCAGGGCCAGCTCGATGATGGGTACGGCGATGAAAAGCAACAGCAATTTCGCGAACATTCCGGCGGCTCCTGGTGCGATTCAGGAAAAGTGTGCGCGTCGTCGTACACCGGAAGGCGCGCGGCGGCACACGGGATGGCCGCCCCGGCGAGGATCAGCGCCGGCGCCGCTCGCGCGTGGGGATGTCGATGTTGCCCGCCACGTCGTGAAACCGGATGCCGCCGCTGCCATCCCGGCCAACGGAGAAATCGCCGCCTACATCCGCCACCTCGATGCCGCCCGAACTGTCGCGGCGGACGTGCACGTCACCCCTCACGCGGGAAATGGAAATTCCGCCCGAGCTGTCGCGTTCGATGATCACGCTGCCGCTCACATCGCGCACATCGATAGACCCCGAGGAATCGGTGAGCCGCACATCGCCCTGCACACCCGAGATCTCGATGCCGCCCGAGCTATCCTCGAGCGTCAAACT
>JBBSMO010000466.1:0-3005 GCA_038233155.1 Longimicrobiales bacterium | reverse complement strand
GAGGACGGGCAGTTCCCTGCCGGGGTTTCATACCCCCGGCAGAGGGCGATGCTGCTGCCGGCAGACACCTCCGCTGCCGAGTGAGATCCCTTCGGCAGGCTCAGGGCAGGCTCTTCGCCGCTCCGCTCCTCAGGATGACACTCCCCTGGTCCCCGGTCCCCGGTGACTGGTTACCCGTAGCTCGCGACCAAAGACCCAAGACTCGCGACTCACTTGCACTCGAGCCAATTCTCGCCTACGCCGGTTTCCACCCGCAGCGGCACCTCGAGCGTTGCCGCGCCTTCCATCTTGTCACGGACCAGTTGACGAAGCGAGTCGATCTCCGCGGGGGGCGCTTCGAAGAGGAGCTCGTCGTGCACCTGTAGCAGCATGCGCGCCTTCGACCCGCTCTGCTTCAACGCCTGGTGGATCTGGATCATCGCGATCTTGATCAGGTCCGCCGACGAGCCTTGAATGGGTGCGTTGGTCGCCGCGCGCTCGCCGAACGAGCGCACGTTGTAGTTGCGCGAGCGGATTTCCGGGATGTACCGCCGGCGGCCCGTCAGGGTTTCCACGTAGCCCTGCTCGCGCGCCAGCTCGATCTGCTGGTCCAGGTAGCGGCGCACGCCGGGAAATCGCTCGAAGTAGCTCTCGATGAATTGCTTCCCTTCCGCGACCGGTATCCCGAGCTTGCCCGCGAGCGAGTAGGGCCCGATGCCGTAAATAACGGCGAAATTGACGGTTTTGGCACGGTCGCGCATCTCGCGCGTAACCTGGTCTACTGGGAGATCGAAGATAACGGCGGCAGTTTGGCGGTGAATGTCCGCGCCGGAGCGGAACGCCTCCAGGAAGGCAACATCTTCCGAATAGTGGGCTAGAATGCGCAACTCGATTTGCGAATAATCCGCACTGAAGAACACCTGGCCTTCCGCCGGGATGAAGCCGCGGCGGATCTCGGCGCCTAGTTCCGTACGGATCGGGATGTTCTGCAGGTTCGGGTCGCTGGACGAGAGCCGCCCCGTGCTCGCTACCGTCTGGTTGAACGAGGTGTGCAGTCGGCCCGTTTCCGGGTTGACCAGCTTGGGGAGCGCATCTACGTAGGTGGACTGCAGCTTGTCTAGCTGCCGGAACTGCATCAGCAGCCCCGGGAGGCTATGGCCGCGGGAAGCCAACTCTTCCAGCACCGACGCATCCGTAGAGGGGCCCGTCTTGGTGCGCTTCAACACCGGCAGCTCGAGTCGCTCGAAGAGGACTTCACGAAGCTGCGGGTTCGAGCCGATGTTGAACTCGACGCCGGCTTCTAGGTAGATTTCGTGCTCGACTTGCGCGCGCTCGCGCGAGAGGCGCCGCCCCAGATCCGCGAAGAACTCTGAATCTATGCGGATTCCGGCCCATTCCATAGCGGCTAATACCGGGATCAGCGGCATCTCAACACTATGGAACAGCTCGCTCAGCTCGAGGCGCTCGAGCTCGGGGCGGAAGCGCCCGGCCAGGCGCAGCGCGACGTCCGCATCTTCACAGGCATAGTCGCGGCACTGGTCCAGCTCGACTTCGGCAAAGGGGATCTGGTTCTTGCCCTTGCCCGCCACCTCATCGTAGGTGATGGTGCGGTGGCCGAGGTGCTGCAGGGCGAGCGAGTCCAGGCCATGCTCGCGCCGGCCGGGGTCCAGCAGATAGCTGGCGATCATGGTATCGAATTCGATCCCGCGCAGCTCGATGCCTGCTCTGCGGAGCACGAGCAGATCGTACTTAAGATTCTGGCCGAGCTTGCCGATGCTTCCATCTTCAAGCAGCGAGACGAGGGGTTCCATCTCCGGCTCGAGCAGCGGCGGGAGATTTTCTACCTGGTCGGTGTCGATCAGGTCACCCTGCCGCCGGCAATGGGCGAACGGGAGGTAGACCGCCTCTCCGGCCTTGGTGCTGATGGCAATGCCGACCAGACCCGCGCGCGTCGGGTCGGTGCTGGTGGTTACCGTGTCTACTGAGAACGGAGAAACGGCCGCTTGCGCTTCCCCGGCGCCGTCGCCGCGCTGGCGCAGTTTCGCTACGAGCTCCGCCACCTCTGCCGCCGTACGCAGCACGCGGTATGAGACCGGCTGCTGTTCCTGAGCCGCTGCCGCCGGCGCTGCCTGCTCACGGGCTAGGGAATGGAAGTCGAGTGCGAGGAAGACATCGCGCAGCCGCTCGCGGTCCGGCTCGCAGCGCTTCAGCGCCTCAAGATCGAGCTGCATCGGCAGATCCCGGCGGATGGTGACCAGCCGCTTCGATAAGCGCGCCTGCTCGCCCTCCGCCTGCAGCGCTTCGCGCGCGCGTTTGGATGGAATGTCGGCCACGCACTCGAGAATCTGCTCGATGGTGCCGAACTCCTCGATCAGCTTGACCGCCGTCTTGGGGCCGATGCCGCGGACACCGGGGATGTTGTCCGAGGTGTCGCCGATGAGACCCAGATAATCTACGGTGTGATGCGGCGGCACGCCCAGGCGCTGATGCGCATTTTCGAGCACCACCCACTCTTCATCGACCGCCGCCGGGCCGCCGCGGCCCGGGTTCAGCAGGCAGATCCCATCACAGACCAATTGATAAAAATCCTTGTCGCCCGAAACGATCACCGCCTCGAGCCCCGCTTCCACCGCCTGGTCGCCTAAAGTGCCGATCACGTCGTCCGCTTCGAAGCCCTCGAGCTCGAGCACTGGCACGCGGTATGCCTCGAAGATCTCGCGCACTCGCGGAAGCGCCGCCTTAAGTTCGGGCGGCATCTTTTCGCGCGTGGCTTTGTAATCCGGAAAAATTTCGTGCCGCTCCGACAGACCCGCATCAAATACGACCCCCAAGTACTCCGGCTGGTGCTCTTCCATCACCTTGATCAGAAACTTGGTCACCCCCCATGCGGCGGAGGTGTTTTCCCCGCGCGACGAGGTGAGCGGGCGCGAGATCATCGCAAAGAAGGCGCGATAGATCAGCGCATAGCCGTCGATGAGGTAAAGCCGGGGGCGCGTTTTCTCGGGAGCTGGCAATGCAACCGCTTT
>JBBSMO010000465.1:0-3008 GCA_038233155.1 Longimicrobiales bacterium | reverse complement strand
GTTTTCGCCCGCTGACGCGCGCGGTGACCCCCTCGAGCGACACCGCCTGCAGCGGCGCGACGAGCTGCACCTGCCGCACCTCGCCGACCGCGAGTTCGAACATCTCCGATTGCGCGTTGGAATAGCCGATCCGCTCGCCGCGCAGTCGATAGCGCCCGGGCAGCCGCACGTCGAGCACGAAACCACCCTCGGCATTGGTGAGGGTGCCCCCCGCCTGCGCGCCCGCCCCGTCCAGCAGCACGATCACCGCGCCGGCTACCCGCTTGCCCGTACCCTGCTCGATCAGCTCGCCCTCTACCCGCTGGGCGGCCGCGCGCACCGGCAGTATCAGGAGCAAGGCGGGCAAGACAAAGGCGAGCACTGGGCGGGGTTTCATGCGAAATGCGGATTGCGGATTGTGGGTTACAGAATGCTTTATCCTTTCATACCCGCTATGGCCCTGCCGTTCCCCCTTTCCCCCTTGTGGGGGAAGAGCCGGGGAAGGGGGTCCTGAAGGGCCAAGGAGCCCAATGGCGCGAAGACTCCCGGTGGAAACGACCGCGTCGCCCTCAGAATTGGAATTCGCCGCCCGGTTCGAGAATCACCACCCGTGCCCGGTCGCCCACCAGCCGCCGGAACTCGTCGGGGTCCTGCTCGATCACTTCGAAGGAGTTGTAGTGCATCGGGATTACTGTTTGCGGCTTGATGAACCCGACAGCACGGGCCGCATCTTCCGGTCCCATGGTGAAATTGTCGCCAATGGGCAGCAGCGCCACATCTACCTGTCCTTCCAGAAGCTGCATGTCCATGATCAGCGCGGTATCCCCCGCGTGATAGAGCCGCTGCCCGCTGTCGAGGTTCAGCAGGAAACCGGCAGGATCGGTGGTGAACGCCCCCTCGTCGTCACCCTCCACGGTGCCGGTGTGCACGGCGGGCGTCAGCTTCACGCGGCCGAATGGAAACTGGAAGCCGCCGCCAATGTTCATGCCGTGGCCGTTCTCGACTCCCTGTTGCTGCGTGAACGCGACGAGCTCGAATGTCGACACGACGGTCGCACCCGTTCGCTTCGCGAGCGGGATGCAGTCCGCGAAGTGGTCGAAGTGTCCGTGCGAAACCAGAATGTAGTCCAGCCCGGCGATGTCCTCCGCGCGGATGTCCGCCTTCGGGTTGTCGTCCAGCCACGGATCGAAAAGAATCCGTGTGCCGTCGTCGGTCTCGAGCAGAAAGCACGAATGCCCGTGCCAGGTCAGCTTCGCCATGCAGCTCCTTCGGAGCGATTGTGAATTCTTGATTTTGGATTTTGGATTATCGGAGCAGCGGGCGAATCATGCGCAGCAGCAGCCAGGACGTTGCGCATTTCATTCGCCGTTCACCAAGCCCTCGTATGCTGCGGCATCCATCAGGCGATCGAGCGCGGACGAATCGGCCGGCCGCATCTTGATCATCCAGCCGTCGCCGTACGGATCGGTATTGACCGCGGCGGGGTCGTTGTCGAGAGCGGTGTTCACCTCGACGATTTCACCGCCAATGGGAGCGTAGAGATCGGAAACGGCTTTGACCGCTTCGATGGTGCCGAACGTGTCCCCGGCTTCGAAGGTGGCGCCAGGCTCGGGCAGCTCGAGGAAGACGATGTCCCCCAGCTCGCCCTGAGCGTAGTCGGTGATGCCGATCACGACCACATCTCCATCCTCGCGGACGTACTCGTGCTCCCTCGTGTATTTCAGCTCCTGCGGGATGTTGGCCATGGGCGCTCCGCCTGGTGAGAATGCGCGGCCGCGGAACGCTGCCTTGGTCGCGGTCCGCCGCCTTTCGGGTGCGGCGAAGAAGCTACCAAGCAGGGGTCGCAAGCCGCAAGTCACCTGCCCCGTGGCCCCCTGTTCCCTATTCCCTCCCGGTGATCAGCCCCATCACCAGCTTGACCAGCAGCATTCCTTGCTGTACCCGCCGCGCGCGCGTTCTCGCCGGGGGTGACTATCCCTCCGGCTCGAAGAGCATGCCGGGTTCACGCAGGCCGGCGGTGACGAGCGTCGACGGTCCAGCCCCGGACGGGAAAATGTTGAGCAGGAGAAGACTGCATCAGCGTCGGATGGAGCAATGCGCCCTAGGAGACGGGAGGCGCGGGATCGCCCCGGCTGCCGATGAAGCGGACAGTGCCCCTCACGTCTGCGTGGAACCTCCAAATGTGGCGGTGGATGCACCCCGCGGGGCAATCTCCATACGCGGCGCTGTAGTCGAGGAACCAGCCATCTTTCGCCAGCTCCGCCCGTATGTCATTCCCGTCACCGCCAGCGCCATTGGGGTCGGCGGAGATCACGCCCTCGAGTTCGGCCAGGCGCCTGGCGAGTGCCGGCGTATTCACCGGCCGCGCAGCGCGCAGCAGCACATACTGGCCCGATGAGAAGCTGTAGACGCGGGCCACTTCGAGCCCAAAAGAAACCACCAACGAATCAGCGGCTGGATTTCCCGTGAGAGATTCGCCCGCACGCCAGGCGCTCGTCCAACCGGCACCGGGATCGATTCCAACGAGGATCTCGCGCAACGCGAGACGCGGGAAGGTGTGAATCCGGAAGATCTCGACCACCGAATCCCGTGCAGCGCTGCGAGAGGCATGCACGTGGAGCAGTGCATCATACAAACTTTGCTCGAGAGCGGGCGGAATGATCACGGGCAGACTGGCGAGCGAATCTCGCAGGGCCAGGTGGCGGAGGGCGAGTCGCGCCGCATCCTCCCGGTACGCACGGCGCACCGAATCCGGCACTGCCGCCTCGTCGGCAGGGGCAATGGGCGGCGGGTCCCGGAAATCCTCGTTGTCCGACCCCAGAACCGAGCCGCACCCCGCGAGAAGCAACCCGCCCGCCAGTATCAACTTCAGCTTCTGCAAGGGGCGTGAGCGAGCTGTATATGTGCGGCGCATGGAAATTTTCTCGAGATGGGGGTCATTGCTAACCGCCGCAGAAGCGCCCGCGATGCGTCTATGCGGTTCCGCCGGAGGCGGGCAGTCCGGTGGTCAACGCCCGGCCGCGGGAATT
>JBBSMO010000464.1:0-3008 GCA_038233155.1 Longimicrobiales bacterium | reverse complement strand
CGGTATCCCCCCGCGAGAGCCGTACCTCACCCAGGCGGAAGTGGGCAACCGCGAAGCCCGGCTTCTGGCGCACCACGCGGTTCAATTGCTCCTCGGCCTCCTCGTCTAGCCGCAGGCGGAGCATTGCCAAGGCGTAGTTGAAACGGTACTCGGGAACGTCGGGGGCGATTTCGACGGCGCGCCGGAACGTTTCGAGAGCGGCGGAATATTCGCCGTCTTCAAAGAAGCGCTGGCCCTCGGCATTGATGACGAATGCGTCCAACGCGCCGCCCTGCTCCGGCTGCTCGACGGTGATGTCGGGTGTCAGGTTGGCGATCTCAGGCGGCTCCGGCGCGGCCGCTACGCGGGGCGCGGACGGCTGCATCGACTGGAAGACGACTACACCGGCCGCGATCAGGACCGCCGCAGCGAGCAACGCGACGAGCCAGCCGCCCCATCGCCGCGGCTCGTCGCGCGGTGGCCGGGGCGGCAGCTCCCGCCGGGGCGGCTGTGAGGCGGGCGGAGAGGACAGCGGCGGGTCGAGCAGGGTGCGGTCGTCGAAAAGCTGCGTCTCCCCGTCTTGCTCTTGGACGCCCGTGGCGGCGGTGCTCGGCCGGCCGGCTGCGTAGGGGGCGAGCGGTACCTGCCCCAGTTCGCGCCGCGCCTGCCCGAGCACACTCGCGAGGGTGATGGCATCCGGCCAACGCTCCGTAGGATCGAACTGCAGCGCGCGGCGGACGATGTCGTCCACGCCCGCCGGGACCGCGGGGTTGCGCGCCCGGGCGCTCGGCACGGCGACCGGCATGCCGATCGAGAGCTGGTTGCGCTCCGCGTCCGTAAACGGCTTCTCGCCGGTGAGCAGTTGAAAGCCGACCGCCCCCAGGCTGAACACGTCCGTCGCCGGCGTGAACTGCGACAGGCCACGCAGTTGCTCGGGAGATGCATAGGAGGGACTGAGCGGCATGCGGCCGTCCTGCGTGAGCTGCGAAGCGGTGTCGTCATCGGCGAGCTTGGCGATGCCGAAGTCCAGAACCCGCACCTGCACGTCGCTGTCATGTCCGCCGCGGCTGAGGAAAAGGTTGCCCGGCTTTACATCCCGGTGCACGAGGCCGTGCCGGTGGCCCACGGCCACGCCGGTGGCCGCTTCGTGCAGAATGCCGATAGCACTAGCCAAGGGCGGCGCTCCAGACTGCGCGAGAAGCGAGGCCAGGTCCTCTCCGCGAAGCAGCTCCATCACCAGGTAGTCCAACCCCACCTCGTCGTCGGTGCCGTAGTCGTATACCGGTACCACGTTCGGGTGATGCGGGAGTGCCGCTGCCGAGCGCGCTTCGCGCAGAAAACGCGCGCGCAACCGGTCGCGCGCACCCGGTTCGGTGCCTACGGCGACGGTGATTACCTTGACCGCCACCTCCCGCCCCAGCCGCTCGTCGGTGGCGCGGTACACCGCACCCATCCCCCCGCGGCCGATCACCTCTTCCACGAGGTAACGCCCCCCGAGCACCCGCCCCCGAAGCAGCCCCTCGATCATGACGGCACCGACGCCAAGAAACTACTCATACACGGTGGCGTCAGGGTCAGCAGGGGCTTCGGCGGCGTCCGGGACCTGGCGGATGCGTAGCGTCGGCCCCTGCTCCCCAATCCTAACCGTGGCACCGGCGCCAGCCCAGGCGGAGTGCTCGTCCCGCAGATCGTCCAGCTGAAGCCCCTGCTTGCCGAGCCTGGCACCGGCGATTTCCTCTTCTCCGATGTGCAGCGGGTTCAGCCCCAGGTTGTAGATTAGAAACCCATCTTCGCCTTCACGCGGCTCCCATGCGAGGGCGAGCTGGCGGCGGCTGACATGAGGGACGTCGCTGATGGAGATGTGGGCCCGTAGCTGCGGGTCATCAGAGCGGCGGCCGACTACTGTCAGCGGCTCGGTGATGCGGAAAACTTCGTGGTCTTCGCCCGCTTCGTCTTCCACGATCAGTACCCAGCGTCCGGGCTCCCACCCTGACGGGCCACGCCAGTCCAACTGCGTGGCATCCGGATCGGAGACGGGCAACGGTGCGGGTACGGCCTGGGTTGGAGCACCTGGCGCCGGAGCGTCTTCGGGGCGGGCGACTGTCGCAGCCGCGTCCTCCTCCTCCGGCGGCTCGGCCAATTCGCGGCCCGCGTGTGCCGACACCGAGAACAGGGGCGCGGCGGGGTCTTCCGCCCGGCGAAGCTGAACGTGGTAGCCACGCTCATACAGCGAGCCATGGCGGGTACACGAGTCGGTCAGCTCCTGCTCGAGTTGTGGCGCGAGCGGGGTGAGCACATCCGCTGCATCCGGCCTCAGAGCCACTACTAGCAAGGTTTCCGGCAAGAGCCTGGCGAAACGCGGCGGGAGCGCACGGGCGTTCTCCCGGTCTATCAACTGGCCGAGTGCCAGCTTGATCTCCGGAAGGGTTTCCCGCAGCAGCAGGTCCAGTTCGGCCTGCCCGCCTGCCGAAATGTGCGGGGGTGTGGGTGATTCGATCATCGCTGTGGGTTGTTCGGTGCCGGGGCCGCCGCCGCGGGCGGGCCGATGCTGTCCGGCGAGGCTGTCGTTCCGAAGGGGTCCCGCAGCCGCGCAAGCTCGGCGCGCACGGAATCTAGCTCGGTACGTAGCTCTTCGGTGGCGGCGGCGCCAACTCGGTCTGCGGAACGCAATGTACTTGCCGTCCACACGGCGTACCCGGCCCCGCCCAGCGCGAGCAGAGCGAGCAATGCGGCAAGGACGGCGGCAGTGTTGCTACGGCGGGGAGGCGGTGGCATCACAGATGGGTGCACGGGAGTGGGTTCGCCTGCCGCCACCGGCTGCGGCAGAGTCCGGTCGTCTGCGGCGGCTGTCGCGGTGGCGGGCCCCCCGCGGATCCGCACCACCAGAGCGGGGAAGGTGTCGGCGGGCCCCCGGTCTAGCACCTTGCTGCGGATCAGCGCGCAGGCATCCGCCGCGGTGGGCGCCGCGAGGGCGTCACCGAGCTCCCCGATGCGCATCGCCGTGGTGACCCCGTCGGACATTAGCAGGT
>JBBSMO010000463.1:0-3010 GCA_038233155.1 Longimicrobiales bacterium | reverse complement strand
GCATGCCCTCGCCGAGGTGACCCTCGCTGCCTTCATGACCGGCTCCGTTCCGCGGATCAGCCTTGACGGTCCCCCCGTCACCCTCGGGCAGTCCGCTGCCCGCCTGCTGCCGCTGGTGCTGTTCGAGCTTGCAACGAACTCGGTCAAGCACGGGGTCCTCGGCCCCACCGGCGGCGCACTCAGCGTCCGCTGGGAGCAGACGCAGGATGGCGGACTGCTTCTGAACTGGCACGAGGAACGCGCCGCCTCGGCAATCGTGACGCGTCCGGGCAAGCCGCGCGTTGGCGGCGGCATGGCGCTGCTTCGTGCCATTGAGGACGAGCTGAACGGCCGGGTGGTCACCGGGCTGAACGCCCGCGGCTTCTTTGCCGAGCTGACCCTGCCGGCCGGTCTTGCCGAACCCGCGCAGCTCCAACCGCAGCTCCATCTCGTCGAAGCGGATCCCGAGCCGGTTCCGGCAGAACCCGCCGATACGTCCGCTTTCCCGCAACGCGTTCTCGTGGTCGAGGACAACCCGCTGATCGCCGAGGATCTCGCCGATCTCATCCGGGCCGAGGGTGTCGGGCATGTCGATCTGGCGCTCAGTGCCGAAGAAGCACAGGCGCAGATTGCGGCCGGGCGCTACGATCTGGTGATGCTCGACGTGACGCTTGGTGACACGCAGTCGGACCTCCTGCTGCCGCTGCTCGACGGGATCAAGGTGGTGGTCGTGTCCGGACGCGCGTCGGACAATCTGCCGACCGCCTTTCGTGGCCTTAGGCTCATTCCCAAACCCTTCCTCTCCCAGGACATCGCCGACGCATTGCGTCCGTGAGTTACCCGGCTGCCGCTGACAGCTTCTCGGGCCAGTCGATGCGGTATGAGATGTGCTGGGGTCCGATCTCGTAAATGGCCTTGCCGTCCACGGCGCGCGGAACCACCTGCTCGAGGATCGCGCGGCCAAAGCCCTGGATCGGCTCGTTGGCGGTGCGGGAGCCGTCCGTTCCACGTCCGCTGTCGGGCTCGCGGGGCGACACGTGGTCCTCGCGCCACGACAGCGACACTCCCGCCTCGTTCACGCCGATCTCGATGGTGATCTCGCCGGTATCCGCGGCAATGACCCCAAAGGCCGCAGAGTTCGCCGCGAGCTCGTGCAGCGCCAACCCGAGGTGCAGGGCGCTGTTGGGCGTCAGCATCGGATTGGCGCCCCGGATGGTATGGGGCGGGTCGCCATAGTGGAAGAAGCGGTCGAGCTGGCCTTCGATCAGCCGCTGGAACAGCACCCCCTCCCAGTTCGAGAAGGTCACCAGATCCTGGCTCAGCGCCAGCGACGCGATGCGGCCGCGGAACTTGCGCTCGAACTCGCCGATGCTGTCGGAACTGCGGGCGGTGTGCCCGAGGATGCTCTGCAGGATCGCCAGGAGATTGCGCGAGCGGTGGCTGACCTCGAAGAGCAGCGCGCGCAGGGTATCCTCGCGCCGCTTCAACCCCGAGATGTCGCTGGCAGACACGAACAGCCCGCTGACGCGGCCGTCCTCGTCACGGTCCGCCTCGATGTCGAGATCGAACCAGACCGCGTCCGAGCCGAGGGGATACACCGCCGCCTCGACCCGTGCCGCAACCCCGCTCGCCAGCACGCCGCACTTGGCCTCGATCACCCGCTCCGCGGTTTCGGGGTCGAAGATCGCCCCATCCCCGCCGCTCAGCACCGCATCCGGCGACGGCCAGGCCGCCGGGGTGTTCTCAACAAGCCGGACGTTCATCCAGAGGTCGTGGTACATGACGCACAGCCCGCTGCTGTAGAGCCCCCGCAGAAGCATCTGCGTCCGGTTGAGAAACCGCTGGTCGCGCGCGTTCACGCCCATACCCCCACCCCGCGCAACCGCATACAGCGAACGCTGGCGGATGAAGAAGGCGGGAGAGGGCTGTCGTGTCGCATATTCCAGCAACGCACCGCGCTGCCGCGGGTTCCGCCCCGAGCACCGTCCGGTGCCGTTCAGGCGGCCACGGACCGGGTTTCGTTGAAAAACAGCGCCTGGCTGATCAGCGCCTTCACCATGTTCTCGTCAAAGGGCTTGGTGACGAGAAACGCCGGTTCCGGCCGCTCCCCGGTCAGCAGATGCTCGGGAAAGGCGGTGATGAAGATCACCGGCAGCGCCTCGGTCGCCAGGATCTCGTGCACCGCCTCGATGCCGGAACTGCCATCTGCAAGCTGGATGTCGGCCAGGACCATCCCCGGCCGGTCAGCACGAAAGAGATCGAGCGCCTCGGTCTTGGTGCGCGCGATGCCGGTGACGCGATGCCCCAGCGACAGCACCATCTGCTCGATGTCCATGGCGATCAGCGGCTCGTCCTCGATGATCAGGATATCCGTCGCAACCTGCCGCGAGATCTCCTCGGCCGCCTGCGTCAGCAGCAGACGCGCGTCCCCGTCGGAGAGCCCGAGGATCTCGCCCACCTCCAGGGCGTCGAACCCCTCGACCGAGTTCAACAGGAACGCCTGGCGTGCCCGGGGCGCGACATTGGCAAGGTTCGCGGCCGCCCGCTTTTCCCAGGCGAACGGCGAGGGCTCGGGAGCGATCTCGATCTGCACGTCGGCAAAAATCCGGGTGAACAGGCAATAGACGCCGATGCGATCGCTGCTCGACGCCGGAAAGATCGAGACGTCGGCGATCAGCGCCTCCAGCGTGGCCGCCACATAGGCATCCCCGGAACTCTGACTTCCGGTGATTGCGCGGGCATACCGGCGCAGATACGGCAGATGTGGAGCAATACGGGTGGACAAGGACATGGCTAAGACTTTCCCCAAGCTAACTTGCCACTGAATTAGCGGATCGCAACCGCATCGTCGAGCCACCGGCTCGCGACTTCTTCGAGCCTACCAGCCTTGCGACCCACCGTCTGTTGCGGTGGCAGCCATCACCGCCTGTTTACGGTCGCAACCGTCACCGCGCATGATAAAGTTCCCTCGGACATTGGAACGATCCCCCAGCCCGCGCATTCCCGTTGTGACGGTGACTCGAGAGACGAG
>JBBSMO010000462.1:0-3029 GCA_038233155.1 Longimicrobiales bacterium | reverse complement strand
CGCCACACATCACCCTGCCGGAGCTCGCGCGCCTCACGGAATGGAAAATGACGCGCGGCAAATGGCGGGGAAGAAACCTGACGCTGGTGCGCGGCAATGACGAAGCGGCCGTCAGGGAGATCAGCGCGGCTGCGCTGGCGGAGATGCCCCACCCGACCAAGCCCGTCTCGAAGCTGGCGAAGCTCGCAGGGGTCGGACCGGCGACCGCGTCGGCGGTCGCAGCGGCAGCATCACCCGAACAGTATCCGTTCTTCGACGAACTGGTAGCCGCACAGCTTCCGGACCTGGGCGAAGTCAAGTGGACGCTGGGCTATTACGCACGGTACGCTGATATTTTGCGAACCGCAGCCAGTGAAATGGGCTCTGATTGGACGCCAGCAATGCTCGAACGGGCGCTGTGGGCGCACGCCGCCGGCAAAACGGAAGCGGATCGGGGGTAAATCCGCCGCTCGCGCATCTGATGAGTTTCCGCTAATTCAGACCCACTCTCTATGAACGGACGCCCCGCTGAAGCTGACTGGAAGGTTTTCCGCGATCATGTAGAAGAATGGCGCGAGCGCTACTTGCTGCGAAGAAATCAGGAGCTGGCGGCCATTCTGAACGAGCCGGAGTTGACGCCTACCGAGCGGTTCTGGGAAGCGCGCGAGAAATGGGAGGAAATCGCCCGCATCTTAAAGGACTGCCTTGACCCGCACTCGCGCTCGCAGATGGCAATGCAGCTTTCGCTGATGTACGGCCACGGGATGATACAACCGGCCGATCTCGGTGAGTTCACCGACGAGCTGCGCGAGTGGATATTGCGTTTAGATGTCAAACCGCACACATAGCGCCTCTAGTAACGCCGCGGATGCCCGTCTGCCGCGCCGGCCGCCGCAACGCTTGCGGAGCGGCGGGTAGCACCCGACTTTGAGGCCGCTCGAAGCGCGGCTCTCACAATCCCTTCTTCCGAAAGCAGCGGCCGTGACCGCATCATCAGCCCAATTTGCGAGACCGCGTTTTTGGCCGGAGGTGTCCGGCCTGACGGGCGCCCTGGCCGCCCTGATGTTGTGCTGCTTCGCCGCGGCGCCCGCCGCGGCACAGCAACTCGGCCGCGACGTGGTCGTCGAGCGCAACGTGATGATCCCGGCGCGCGATGGTGTCCGGCTCGCGACAGACATCTACCGGCCGGCGTTGGAGGGAACGCCGGTGACGGCGCGGCTTCCCGTGCTGCTGCAGCGCACTCCCTACGGCAAAGGCGCGGACCGCTTCGTCCCGCAGGCGGTGTACTTCGCCAGCCAAGGGTATATCGTCGCGCTGCAGGATCTGCGCGGGCGGTACGCTTCGGGCGGCGAGTTCACCAAGTACAACCCCCTCGAGGCGCCCGACGGCTTCGACACCGTCGAATACCTCGCGCGGCTCCCCTACTCGGACGGGCAGGTCGGGATGTGGGGCACTTCGTACGGCGCCCATACGCAGGCGGATGCTTCAAAGCTCGACCCGCGCGGCCTCGCCGCGATGATCATCAACATGGGCGGGATGGCGAACGCCTGGGACCACGCGGTGCGGCAGGGCGGCGCCTTCGAGCTGGGGCGCGAGCTCACCTGGGCCTTTCGCCAGATCCCGGAGGAGATCGATGACCCCGTAGTCCGCGCGCTATTCGAACGTGAACCCGTCGATGATTGGTACACTGCCTGGCCCTTCCGCCGCGGCCTCAACCCGTTATCGGTCGCGCCGGCATTCGAAGAGTATCTGTTCGAGGAATTGACGCACACCGACTACGACGATTATTGGAAGTCCATCGGCATCAACTGGGTCGAATACTATCGCCAGACGGCGGACGTGCCGATGGTCCACATCGGCGGCTGGTACGACATCTTCCTGCCGGGTACGATTGGGAACTTTCAGCAACTGCGTGCGCTGCAATCCACCCCGAAGTGGCTGGTCATCGGCCCGTGGACGCACAGCGGCAACGAGCGCGGCTACGCGGGCGATGTGGATTTCGGCGCTGAGGCCGTGCTGGCGGATTTCGGGCGCGGGTTCCACATCCGCTGGTTCGACCGCCTGCTGAAACGCGAGGCGCGGGACGGGCCGCCGCCGAGCCCCGTGCGGCTGTTCGTGATGGGGACGGGCGATGGAACCAAGAACGAGGCTGGCCGCCTCCGGCACGGCGGCTATTGGATGGAGAGCGAGTCGTGGCCGCTGCCCGGCGCGGAGCCGACCGCCTACTATTTTCATCCCGGCGGCGGGTTGAGCACGCGCGAAGCTGCCGGCGGGGCTCTCGCGACCACCTACACCTTTGATCCCTCCCTCCCGGTGCCGACGCTGGGCGGCAACGTTTCGGCGCGGGTCAAGGACGGGGCGTACGATCAACGCGAGCGCCCCGATTTCGCCGGCAGCCGGCCGCCCTTTCTCCCGCTGCGCGCGCGCCACGATGTGGTGGTTTTTCAAACCGAGCCGCTGCAGGAAGACCTTCGCGTGATCGGGCCGGTGACGGCGCGGCTCTTCGTTTCATCGTCTGCCGTGGACACGGACTTCACGGTTAAGCTCGTCGATGTTTACCCTCCCAGCGCCGATTTCCATAGCGGCTTCGACATGAACATCACCGATGCGGTCGTGCGGATGAGCTACCGCAACGGCCGGCACACCCGCGAGTTGATCCAGCCCGGCGAAGTCTACGAAGTCAGCATTCCCGTTTCCCCCACCGCCAATGTGTTCAAGAAGGGGCACCGCATACGGGTGGATGTGTCCAGCAGCAACTTTCCGCGGTGGGATGTGAACCCGAATACCGGCGAACCGCTCGGGCTGAGCCGCAGACAAGTCACCGCAGACAACACCGTCTTCCACAGCGCAGCACGCCCCTCCCATATCATCCTGCCGGTTATGCCGCAGGAGATTCTTCGGTCGCAGGCTCCCTCAGAATGATAGGGCGGCGCGACGTTGGGCAGTGCCTCGGTCACTGCTTGCCACTCGCGTCGTCATCGTGAGCGCTCTTGTTGTCGTCGCCCTCGTTGTCATCCCGAGCGCTCTTGTCGTCATCCTGAGCGCTCTTG
>JBBSMO010000461.1:0-3035 GCA_038233155.1 Longimicrobiales bacterium | reverse complement strand
CGGCCACCGCTCTCCGCGAGCATTCGGGCGACGGCGGGGCGGAAGAGGTGGCAGGGCGCTGGCGAAAGACAGCCAGAGACGCCTTCTTGGAAGGCTACACCAGCAGCGCCGCCGGCTCCGGCTTGTTACCGGAGAACGACGACGCCATGCGCCGGGCGGTAGCGGTCTACGAACTGGCGAAAGCAGTGTACGAGTTGGGCTACGAGCTCAACAACCGTCCCGGCTGGATTTCAGTTCCTTTGCGCGGGCTGCAGCGCTTGCTGGGCGGAGTGGCGGCATGACCCCACTGCTCTACAACTTGTTTCCCCTGCTCGCGGGGCCGACCACCCGTTGGGCCGCGCACGCTGAGCGCGCGCGTGAAATGGGCTTCGATTGGCTGTACCTCAACCCGTGGCACTACCCCGGCTTTTCCGGCAGCCTCTACGCTCCCAAAGAGTTCCGGCGGCTGAACCCGCAATTTCTGCCGCCCGGTGCAGATCCGGCCGACCTCAGCCCGTTGCGTACGGTGCTCGCCGAGATCCGCGGCCTAGGGCTCAAGCCGGTGATGGACCTGGTCGTGAATCATACCTCGAAGGATTCACCCCTCATCGACGAGCACCCCGGCTGGTACCATCGTGACGAGCAGGGCCAGGTGCGCAGCCCGTCTGTGCAAGAGGCGCACGACCCCTCGCAGGTGACCGTCTGGGGCGACTTGGCGGAGATCGACAATCTCACCGGCGACGACCGCGAAGGGTTGTGGCGATTTTGGACGGAGATGGTCGAGCACGCGCTCGGCCTCGGCTTTCAAGGCTTCCGGTGCGATGCAGCGTACAAGGTGCCCGCCGCTCTCTGGCGCCACCTGATCGATGCGGCGCGGCGAACCGATCCGGATGCAATGTTCTTCGCCGAAACCCTCGGTGCGCCCATAGAGGATGTGCTCGCGCTGCACGAAGCAGGCTTTGATTTCTTCTTCAACTCGAGCAAGTGGTGGGACTTCAGCGAAAGCTGGGCGCTGGCACAGCACGAAAAGTTTGGTGCCATCGCCCCGTCCATCGCCTTCCCCGAAACGCACGATACGGAGCGGCTCGCGGCGGAAACTAGCGGGCGCGAGGCGGTTCAGCGCCAACGGTATGCCTTCGCCGCTGCCTTCTCCGCCGGCCTGATGATGCCCGCAGGGTACGAGTTCGGCTTTCGGAAGCGGGTAGATGTGGTCCATACGCGGCCGTCGGATTGGGAGCGCAGGCACTTCGACCTGCGCCCCTTCATCACGCGGGTGAACCGCCTGAAATGTCGGCAGCCGCTGCTGCAGAGCGAAGGGCACCTGCGTGCGGCTGCAGGGCTGAACTCGCCCGTGTTGTCCCTTGAGCGAACGGTGGAGGGCGTAGCGGGAACCGCCTGGGTGTTGGTCAACAAGGATTGGGACCAGCCACACCCGGCAGGTGCATTGTTGCAGCCGGCGCGCGGCGGAAGCCACCGGCTCTTCCGCATCTGCCTGGATGATGCGCCCGAGGCCGGCAGCGAAGTTCCCGACGGCTTGACGCTGCAACCTGCCGAGGTCGCATACCTGTTGCCGACCGGCAGTTGACGCCTGATCATAGGGGCTTGGCGCAGGCCCCCATGCAGCGCCGGAGTGGCATTCTGCTGCACCCGACCTCGCTTCCCGGCGGCGCGGTCGGGTCGATCGGCTCAGCCGCGCGCGCTTTCGTAAATTGGCTCGCGGACGCGGGCCAGTCGTTGTGGCAGGTTCTTCCGCTCGTCCCGCCCGGCGACGGAAATTCGCCATACAATGGCTTTTCCGCGATGGCGGGCTCTCCTCTCTTGATCGACCTCGAAGCGTTGGTGCAAGAAGGACTGCTGCGTGAAGATGAGACCGGCAGTGCTCCTGAAGAGGCGAGTTCGGTTGATTTCAGTCTGGCCGTGCCGTGGAAGGAGGGTGTGCTGCGGCAGGCGGCGCAGCGTTTCAGCGAGACGGCAACGGCGGAGCGCCGCGCGGAGTTCGAAACTTTCCGCGAGCGGCATAGCGCCTGGTTGCCTGACTACGCGCTGTTTCGCGCGCTTCGCGAGCAGATGGAGCACGCCCCGTGGACGGAATGGGACGAAGAGCTGCGCCGGCGCGTTCCCGGCCGTCTCGAACAGGCCGCGGCCGAACTCCGGGGTGCGTGCGATCGTTTCGCGTGGGAGCAGTTCGTCTTCCAGGAGCAGTGGCAGCGCCTGCATTCGTACGCGGCCGCGCGCGGCATCTCCATCATCGGTGACATCCCCATCTTTGTTGCCATGGACAGCGCCGATGTGTGGGCGCACCCCGAGCTGTTCCGGCTGGCGGACGACCTTTCGCCGGAAGCCGTCTCCGGCGTGCCCCCCGACTATTTCAGCGAGACCGGCCAGCGCTGGGGCAATCCCCTCTATGACTGGGACGAACTGGCTAAAACCGGCTACCAATGGTGGATCCAGCGTTTCCGCAGGGTTTTCGAGCTGGTAGATGTCGCGCGCGTCGATCACTTTCGCGGCTTCGCGGCCTGCTGGGAGATCCCGCCGCAAGAGGAGACCGCCGTCAACGGCCGTTGGCGCGATGTCCCCGGGGCCGATATGTTCGACGCCGTCCGCGCCGCGCTCGGGCCGGTGCCGCTGATCGCGGAAGATCTGGGCCTCATTACTCCGGACGTCCACCAGTTGCGCGAGGCGCTCAGCCTGCCGGGGATGCGGGTGCTCCAGTTCGCCTTCGATGACGCCCCGGAAAACCCGCACCTGCCGGAAAATTACTCGGCAGACAGCGTCGCCTACACCGGTACGCACGACAACGCGACCCTGCTCGGCTGGTGGAGTGCTGCGCCCGCGAACGTGCGAGCTGAGGCCGGCCGCCTCTTCACCGGCGACGATCCCGATCACTGGCAACTGATTCGCCTGGTCTTTGACTCGGCCGCCGTCTGGGCGGTGGTCCCGCTTCAGGATGTGCTCGGGCTGGGAGAGAGAGCGCGGATGAACGTGCCGGGACAAGCGGGCGGAAACTGGCGCTGGCGCTTCCGCCCGGCGGCTCTCTCTGACGAAATTGCCGCGCG
>JBBSMO010000460.1:0-3039 GCA_038233155.1 Longimicrobiales bacterium | reverse complement strand
CGCCATCGCCATCGAGTGCAGTGACGCGGAGCTTGCAGCCGCGTGCGCACCTTTCGAGCAACCTTAACGAGAAGGAGCAAGCCATGCCCAGGTACATCATCGAGCGGACCACCGGCACGCTGACGAGGGAGGAGATCGAGGCCGGCGGCCGGAAGTCCAACGAGGTCCTTACCGGAATGCCGGGTGTCGTCTGGATCCGCAGCTACGTCTCCGACGCGGACGGCAAGATCTACTGCGAGTACGACGCGCCCGACGAGGAGTCCATCCGCGAGCACGCGCGCCGCGCCGGGCTGCCGGTGGACCGGATCTCGGAGATCGCGCTCGAAATCAGCCCGGCGATGTTCCGGTAGAGGCTCGCGGGACGATGCGCGCATCGCGCGCGTGCGGAGTGCGGGAGTCGAGATCCGCGGCTCGGGGCAGGTCGTGCTGCTGGCCGGGGAGGCGCTGGCGGTCAAGAACGACGGCACGCCTTTCACCGAGTGGTCGGACAAGGATGGCGGCACGAGAGGGTGTTGCGCACATGGCGCTGCACCCTCTTCGCAATATGCATCCTAGCGCGGGACGCGCACCCCTACCCCGCCCGGCACGGCGCGCGCTACCAGCGGTGTCTCTCCGAGCAGCTCTCCATCTACCTGAGTCACCATCGGCGGGTCTGATTCGACGCGGATCTCGCGCGCCTGCAGGTAGATCATGCGCTCGTCGCCCACGTAGCGGCGCAGAGCGACGCGCCACATGACCGCTGCTACATCTGTGAGGGTGCGGGGGGCAAAGACGCAAACATCCAGCAAGCCGTCGTGGAAAGAGACGCCGGGGCCGATGCGCAGGTCTAGAGGGAGCAGCTCGTAGACGAGCTGCCCGGCATTGGCAATGATCACCGTCGCCGCGCGGAGGTTGAACTCCATGTCGTCGGCAGTGATCCGGAACTCGGCCGACGGCAGCGACAGCGTTTGGCGCAGGCCGGCGTACAGATAGGCGGCGAAGCCCCAGCGGTCCTTTAGCTCGCGCGATGTGCCGGCGATCATCTCGGCATCCCAGCCTGCGCCGGTCATCAGCGCGAAGAAGCGGCCACCCTCCAATTGCCCAAGATCTACGGGAATGGTCGCGCCGTTGACGATGGTGTCTACCGCGCGTTCGATGTCTGTCGGGATGCCGAGATTGCCGGCGAGCTGGTTGCCGGTTCCCTGAGGGATGATCCCGAGCGGTACGGTGGTGCCGGCGAGCCCTGTAATCACCTCGGCGATGGTGCCGTCGCCGCCCGCGGCGGCTACCATGCGGTAGCCGCGCGCTACGGCATTGGCGGCAAGGCGCTCCGCATCTCCCGCCCCGGTGGTTTCCGCTAGGTCGAACGACGCCCCCCGCACAGCAAATGCGCCGCCTATCAGGCGGCGCACTCGCAACGGATCTTGCTGCCCCGCGGCGGGGTTGAGAACGACAAGAGTCCTCTCCCCGTATGGGTTCGCCGCCATGCGGGGGGACGGGCTCAGCGCGTCATCCGCGGTGCGCCGGCGGGGTTGGCGAGCTGCTGGAGCTTCGCGACGCGGTCCTCGGTCAGCGGGTGGGTACGGAAGAGCTTCGAGATGCCTCCCATACCTGCCAGCGGGTTCACGATCGCGAGGTGCGCCGCGGTCGGGCTGACCTGCATCGGGTGGCGCTCGGCAATCATTTCGATCTTGCGCAACGCGCTCGCCAGCGCCAGCGGCTTGCCGCTGATCTCGGCGCCCGTCGCATCCGCCTCGAACTCGTTTCGTCTCGATATCGCCATCTGCACGACCATGGCGGCGATCGGCGCGAGGATCGCGAGCGCGATCATGGCGAGCGGGTTGTTGCCCTCGCCATCACGCCCGCCGAAGCCGCCGAAGATCGCGCCCCAGCGAAGCATGCTGCCGATGAGCATCACCGCGCCGGCCATGCTGGCGGCGATGCTGCCCACCAGCATGTGGCGGTTCTTGACGTGCGCCAGCTCGTGCGCCATCACCCCCTCGAGCTCCTCGACAGACATCTGGCCGCTGGTCACGAGCTGCCACATGCCGCGGGTTACACAGACAACGGCGTGCGAAGGGTTCCGCCCGGTCGCGAACGCATTCGGCTGTGCCTGCTCGGCGACCGCGACTGTCGGCATCGGCAGCCCGGCGCGCTGCCGCAGCCGGTCTACCATCGCGTACAGCTCGTCGAACCGGCCGTCCTCTTCGCCCGGCCGGACGATGTGCGCCTTGTACTGCTTCAGCACGAGCTTGTCGCTGAACCAGTACATGCCGAAGTTCATCGCAACCGCCATTACGAAGAAGATTATCGCCCCGCCGTTCCCGCCTAGATACGCACCGAGCCCGACCAGCAGCATGGTCAGCAGCGTCATCAGACCGAATACCTTCAGTCTTTCCATTTTTCCTTAGCAGTGGAATCGGAATTGTTGCCCCGGCAGCGCCCGGCCGGGAATCGCCGGTGGACTGGTACACGCCGGAAAATCACGAGATCCCGAGACCTGCCGCTCCGGCTCCTCGAAACCCCCTCTCCCTACCCCTCTCCCCGCAAGGGGGGAGCGGGGCCGGCGATCTAAGCGAGCCGGGGGTGAGGCCCCATTTCCGCAATCCGAAATCCGAAATCCGCAATCCTCTACACCTTCCATTCGTCCCGCCGGTCCGGCCGCCCTTCCCACTCCGCTTTTTCTGCCTCGAAGCCATCGCGGCCCATGATGCCGTAGGTGAGCTGCTTGCCGAGCTCGACGCCCGGCTGGTCTAAGGGGTCGATGCCGTAAAGGGCGCCGGCGTAGACAGTGGCTGCCTGCAACATCATGAACAGCGCGCCTCTCGAGCGGGCATCCGCTCGCGGAAGCGCGATGCGCATGTTCATGCGGCCGCGCATGGCCAGGGCGGACTCGGTGGCCTCCATCTCGGTTCGCAACAACTCGCCCAACGTATGGCCACCGAGATAGCCCAATGCCGGAATTCCGGTGTACACCGAGGGAATCTGGATATCCTCCGCATCTTCATCTACCGAAAGAAAGGTGATGGTCTTGTCGAACGGGCCTTCCATGTAGAGCTG
>JBBSMO010000459.1:0-3042 GCA_038233155.1 Longimicrobiales bacterium | reverse complement strand
TGGAAGAGGACGGGATTTTCTACTGCTGCGCACATTGCGCACGTAAAGACGGCCCGACAGATCTGGTAGACAACGCCTGATCTGCAGCAGCGCCGCCTCTCGCTCGCTTCGGCTGTCATGCTGAGCGCAGCGAAGCATCTCCCCGCACCGCCCCGGCGTCCCCGAGACATTGCGGGCCGGGAGCGCAAAGGGGTTTTTGGCAGGATGGACAGAACAACAACCAACTGCCATGGGAAGCCCGGTGCCCTGATCAGGTCACCGGTGCTCATCCTGTTCATCCTGTGTTCATCCTGTCTGTCGTTGGCTGCTCGGGCGCTGTTATCGCGCCGCATCAGACCCGCTCGTTTACCGTAGATCAGAGCCCGCGAGCGGCAGAGAGAAGACGAAGGTGGCACCGCCACCGGGTGCATCTTCCACCCAAATGCGGCCCCGGTGCGCTTCAACGACGCCCTTGGCGATGTAGAGCCCGAGCCCGGTGCGGCTCAGGGTGCTCCCCGGCACCGTGTAGAACGCATCGAAGATCCGCGCGCGTTCTGCGGGCGGCACTCCCGGTCCCTGGTCCGTGACGCACACTCGGGCTTCGTCGCCCGCTCCTGCAACGCGAAGGCTGACTTGGCTGCCGGCCGGGGCAAAGCGAATCGCGTTGACAATGAGATTGGCGAGCACCTGAAGCAGCCGCCCCCGGTCTGCCCCCGCCATCACCGGCTCCCCCGGCACATCCACGCCCAGAACGAGTGAATGATTCGTAGCGGCGGGACGGAGCGTATCCGCCGCCTCGGAGACAACATCCCTCAGATCGACGCGCCGGGGTGCGACTGCCAGGCGGCCGGTCTCAATGCTGGTCACCGCCAGCAAATCTTCGATCAGCCGGTTCATCTGCTGCGCGGCGCCGAGAACCATCCCGAGCGACGCTTTGGCTGATTCGGGCGCCGGGAGCTGGTCGCATTGTTCGAGCAGCAGCTCGATGTGCGAGAACACCGCGACTAGCGGGTTACGCAGGTCGTGAGACACCGTGCGCAGAAGCTGCTCGCGCGCGCTCACGCCGCGCTGCACCTCTCGGTGCAGGCGCGCGTTGTCAATCGCGAGCGCCGCGTGCCGGGCCAGCTCCTCGACCACCGGAAGGTCGCCTTCCCCGAAGTCGCGGTCGCTTTCGGTGATGCCCAGACGAATCGCGCCTACGATACGGCCGTGCGCCACGAGCGGCACTCCGATCCCGGAGCGGATTTCCAGCGCGCGGAGCACCGCCAGGTGCTCCGGGTGATGGCTCAGCGACGCAAGATCATCTTCGCTGATGTTCCCTCTCACCCACGGTTCGCCTGTCCGTAGAATGCGCGACGAGACGTTGGGGCCGTCCAACTCCGGCGGGTAGCACATCAGCTCCCGCGCCAGCGCCTCTTTCCGCGGGTTTACATGCGCGGTCGCCACCCTGCGGATTTCGCCGTCGGCTTCCAGCACATCGATGAAACACCAGTCCGCGAGACCAGCCACTGCTAGCCGCGCCACGCTTGCGAGCGTCGTCTCGTAGTCTAATGAGGAAGCGAAGATGGCGCCGGCCTCCGCGACGAAGCGAAGGGTATCTTCCGCCCGCTTCTGCGGCCTCAGATCGGAACCCACGGCTACGGTACCAACCACCGCCCCATCGCCATTTACCCGGGGGGAGATGTTGAGCAGCAGGGGGATGCGCTCGCCGTCTCGCGAACGCGCCTGGAACTCCCCCGTCCACTCCTCTCCCGCCATTACCCTCTTGTGAATCGTACGAGGAGCAGGATCCTGATCTTCGGCAGGGGTGATGTCGAAGATGCTTCGACCGATGACCTCAGCGGGCGGGCGCCCTAGCAATTTTTCGGCACCGCGGTTCCAATAGGTGACGGTGCCGTCTGGTGCAGTAGCGACGATCATTTCGCCGACCGCATCGAGAAGCGCTGCCTGGAAGGTCACCCGCTGGCGCGCCGTAACCCGTTCGGTAATGTCGTGAAAGTAGACGGAGAGCCCGCTAGCGGACGGGTAGGCGCGGACTTCCAGCCATGACCCCGCGCGAACCGCCGATGGCGCCTCAAAAGACACCGGCTCGCCCGACGCGAGCGCCCGCTTGTACTCCGCTATAAAACGCGACTCGACCACCTGCGGGAATACCTCCCACACTTCGCGGCCCAGCAGCTCGGCGCGCGTGCGCCCGAAGAACGCTTCCGCTTCACGGTTCACATACGTGAAGCGCCACGCGCCGTCTGTCGAAAAGAAGGCGTCGGTGATGCGCTCGAGAATCTCTACGAGTTGACCCGGCGTCGGCTGCACGGGAGCATCGGGCAGATCACTACGCGTGGACACCATCGGGCGGGGCGGGAGGAGAACAGGGAGCGGCACGGCAGCCGGCGGTGAACCCGGAGCTGCCTCACCTATTTACGTTCCGCCCGCCCATTTTGTGTCACCGGACCCGCATTCGCTCCCCAATCACCCCGTCAGCCGGAAGTGCTGCTCGAGGTTCTCCCGGAAGTTCCGGCTCAGCTTCAATTCGCTGCCGTCCTGCAGGGTGACATAAAAATCGCCGGCAGCGATGGGCCGCAGCTCGGCGATCTCGTCCAGGTTCACGATGGTCGAGCGGTGAATGCGCACAAAGCGGTCGGGGTTCAGCCGCTCCGCGAGCGAGGTCATGGTGTCGCGGATGAGATGAACCCCTTCCGCTGTGTGAAGGCGCACGTAGTTGCCCGCCGCTTCCATCCAGCGGATGTCGGCGGTGCGGACGAAGATCTCGCGGCCGTCCGCCTTGACTAGAAATCGGTCCGGGTGGCGGAGCGGCTGCCCGCCGATGGCATCCGGCGAGGGCAGCTCGTGAAGCAGGCTAACGAAACGCCGCGCCTGATCGATGGTGACTCGTCTCAAAGCAGGATTCCCATTCGGGTCGATAAGCTACCCGGATGGCTCGCAAGGCGAGGGCGGCGCTCCGAACCGCCATAGCTGTCCCGACGTTCTTCCTTTTCACCCTCGTATTGGCGGGGGGGATCGTCTTCATCTCTTTCGTCAGGCGCGACAGCCCCCTCATCGATC
>JBBSMO010000458.1:0-3043 GCA_038233155.1 Longimicrobiales bacterium | reverse complement strand
GGTGATAACTGAACGGGTGGGAGCGCGCGGGCGCCAAGGCGTAGCGCCGACGAAATCACTGCGCCCCGCCGCTTCCTCAACCACCCTGTGAACGCCCCGCCATGTTGTAAAGAAGTAGAACTGTCACCAAAGAAGTAGAACTGTCACCCCCTTAGCCGAAGTAGAACTGTCACCGTGCCCTCGGTCCCGACGCCGGGCCGCTGTCGCGGTTCCACGGGTGGCTCGACGCAGGCTTGTAACGCTTGTTGTTCACCACCGGCTTCTTCGCCTTCGTCCGTGTCGGTTTGCTCCGCAGTTCCGTAAACGTCAGACGCTCATTGTTCCGCACCATCACCAGCTTGCCATCGAGCCGCTGTCTCACCGTCACCTTCCGCCCCGGCAACTTCAGACCGGCGTGTTTCGCGTCGATCTGCAGCCAGCGATTCCTCCACCGCACGCACCAATCGTTGCCCACCACTCGTTGCTCCGCCACGCACAAGATCTCTTCCAGCACGATCCCCGCGTCCACCACCCGATGCACGTCGTGCCCACGCTGCGCCTTGATTGCGTAACGGCCGTTCAGCTCGTCGAGGAACTTCGTCTCCAAGAAGTCATTGCCCGCCTCGATCGAGCTGATCCCACGCAGACGCATCTCTTTCACCAGACGATCCTGCAAGGTTCCGTTCATCCGCTCGACCCTCCCCTTGGCCTGCGGGCTGTACGCCGGGATCAACTCCACCGACAGTTCCTTCATCGCCCGACCGTACTGCGTCGGCTTCTCCGGATGATCTTCGTCCCGGTAAATCGAGTGCCGGTCGGCGTAGACGCTGCGCGGAATGCCGTAACGCTTCACCCAGCGCCCGAACAGATCGAACGCCGCCTCCGTCGTCTCCGCCGGGTAAAACCGCGCCACCACCCGGCTCGTCGCATCGTCGATCATCACCATCAACACGCACTTGCCGGCGCGGCCTTCGAACCAGTCGTGGTGGCTCCCGTCCTTCTGCACCATCGAACCGAAGCACGAGCGGCGTTCACGCCTTTTGCGGTGCTTGCCCCGCCGACGCCGCCGCTCCCACAACCCCCTGGCCTTGAGCAACGCCGTCAGCGTGTCCGGACACACGAACAACTCGTGCTCCTCCGCCAGCTTCTCGCACGCCAGCGTCGGACCAAAATCCGCATACCGCTCCTGATGCACCTTCACGATCCGCTCTCGATCGTCCTCGCCCAGGGCGTGGTTGCTCTTGCGCCCGCGAAGCTTGTGAACCAGCCCCGCAGCGCCCGCGCCCTTGAACCGCTTCCACGCCCGACGGCCCTGCCGCAGCGACAGTCCCATCAACTCCGCCGCCGCAACGACCGTCAACTCCCCACGCTTCACTCGGCTCAACGCATCCAAACAAACCCGTTCTCTCGCAGACATTCGAAGTTCATCCATCCCGACCGGCATACCCCGGCCACGGCGGTGACACTTCTATTTCGGCTAAGAGGTGACATTTCTACTTCGGTACAACACACGACGCACCAAGCCCATTGCCACCCCTCCGCCGGCGCTCTATCCTTCCGCCAATAGCGCCGGCCCCCGGCATGATGATTGGCGCGTAGACGATCTATGAACTGTTGAACTAAACCGCTGCGCGGTGGGGCGCAGTTTCCCTGACTCACGCTCCTTCGTGACGTTCCCGCCTCTGGCCGGCGCGCGGCATCATCGGCTCCTTGTCTCTTACAAGGAGCGATCCGATGACCCCTCTTCGTCAGCGCATGATCGAAGACATGCGCCTGCGGAACCTTTCGCCCAACACCATCGACGCGTACGTGCATGCCGTGGCGCAGTTCGCCCGGCACTACGGACGTTCGCCCGAGCAACTGGACGGCGCACATGCTCGGCAGTACCTGCTGCACCTGGTTCAGGCGCAGCACGCCAGCTGGAGCCGCTACAACCAGGCGCGCTGCGGGTTGCAGTTCCTTTACCGCGTCACGCTCAAGCAGGAGGAGCGCTTCGAGCGGCTGCCGTGCGCACGGGCGCCCAAGCGGCTGCCGACGATCCTCTGCGCCGATGAGCTGCGGCGGCTGTTTGACGTCGTGGCCCGTCATCCCAAGCACAAGGCCCTGCTGCTCACGCTCTACGGCGCGGGGTTGCGCATCTCCGAGGCGCTGAACCTGCGGCCGGCGGACATCGACGGCGGGCGCATGTTCATCCACGTCCGCGGCGGCAAGGGCAACAAGGACCGCATGGTCAAGCTCTCGCCCCAGCTGCTGATCGTACTGCGCGATTACTGGCGTCAATGCCGTCCGGGAAGCTGGCTGTTCCCGCAGGACCGCGCTCCCACCCGCGCGATGGATAGCGCGACGGCCGATCGCGTCGTCGCCCGCGCCGCCCGGCGTGCCGGCATCACCCGGCGGGTCAGTCCGCACACCCTGCGGCACTGCTACGCCACGCACCTGCTGGAAGCCGGGACGGACCTGCGCTCGATCCAGATGCTGCTGGGCCACGCCAACCTCAAGACCACCGCCCGCTACACGCACGTCTCCGATCAGCACCTGCGTTCGGTGGTCAGCCCGCTCGACCGGCTTTATCCCGCCGCGACGACGACCAAGACGCCATGACCGCGACGCTCCAGCGCCCCGCGCTGGAGTTGGCGGAGGTCGTGCGGCGGCATGGCCATCGACTCGGTGATCTGAGCGGCGCGCATCGGCGCATCCTGCGTGCGATCGCTTCCTGCCGCACCGCCGAGCTGGGCGGGCATGTCCAGACCTGCGATTCCTGCCGGCATCAGCGCATCGCGTACAACTCCTGCCGCAACCGGCATTGTCCCAGGTGCCAGGCGTCCGCCTGCGCGCGGTGGATGGCGGAGCGCGAAGAAGAGTTGCTGCCGGTCGAGTACTTCCACGTCGTGTTCACGCTGCCGGATACGTTCAATGCGTTGGCGCTGGCGAACAAGCGAGTCGTGTACGGCGTGTTGTTCGACGCCGTCGCGCGGACGCTGCTGGAAGTCGCGGCCAATCCCAAGCGACTGGGCGCGCGGATCGGCTTCATCGGCATCTTGCACACCTGGGGACAGAACCTGTC
>JBBSMO010000457.1:0-3045 GCA_038233155.1 Longimicrobiales bacterium | reverse complement strand
TGGGCGGAGGAGGTGGTGATGAGGCGCCGCCGCCGCGAAGAGCGCGAAAGGGCGGGGGCGGAGACGGCCTGAGACAAGCGCCGTGCCAGTTACCGAGGTTTTTCCGAATCTGCTGCAGGGGATCTCCGGCCTATCCCGCAGATCCTTCCCTCCGGCGAGGCGTGGTTCACTACCGGTTGTACTCAACGCCGCAGCTCGTCGCGCGGGTGGCCGAGAGTGAACAGATAGGCGGCGATGTCCAGCGCCTGCGAAGTCGAAACACCAAGGTCCGGCATTGCAGTTCCCGGCTCGATCGCCTGCGGGTCCACTATCCATCTGACTAAATTGCTCGGATTGTTGATCAGTTTGCCGGCTACGTAGTGGCGCTCCGCCCAACGGGTTAGCGGCGGCCCCGCCTTGCCACGCGCCCAGCTCACGCCGGGAATTACATGGCAACTGCCGCAGCCGAACTCAGCCAACAGAGCTTCGCCGCGGCGGGGATCGCCGCCCTTTGCCAGCCGCTCCCAGCCCGGATCTTCGCGCTCGAGCCACGCGACGTCTGCAGGTTCCAATGTGCCTGCAGCCGCGGCGATCATAGCGGCGTACTCGGCGACCGACAGTTGTTCCAGCCGCCGTACGAAGGCGGTTGCGGCCCACAGTTCCGCGTCGCTGTTCCCCGCCTGATAGGCCGGCATCCCGGCGAGCTTGATGCCATGCTTGACAATCCAGAAGAGCTCGGCGTCCGTCCATTCGCCCGCGACGACGGTGAGCGGCGGCGGGTTGGGATTGATGCCCCACCCCGTTTGCGCCGCAGCAACGCCCGGAGCGCCATGGCAGATTACGCACTCGTCCTGATAAAATTCGAACCCGCGGGCGATCAGCCTGGCATCGGCCAGGGGCGGCGCGATGATGTCGCGGGACTGCCTGCTGATGGAATGGCTCTGAAAGGTGCTCACCGCCCAGCGGAACAGTTCGGTGTGCGGGTGCGTTGCCGCGACGCTATAGATGCCAGAGTAGATAAACGCGAGAAACCCGATCCCGCCAATGACGAGCCCGGCAATCACCGTCCCTGCTACATACCGCCACCCTCGTCCGGCCACTCGCGCACCTCGCTCTGAACGATGAATGCCGCGCTCCGTGCGCACGAGAGGTGCCACGCAGTCGCGGGTCGCGGGTCGCGGGTCGCGAGGGTCCCCGGTCACCGGTCACTGGTCTCCGGTTGCACGTAGTCCCCCTCAGCCCAACGAATGAATTCGCGGCTGGAGTACACCAAGTCCGCCTTCGCGGACTGCGCCTGCTGCCACAGCGCATCTTCCAGGCGGCTCTAGGGCTGCTGGCTCCTCGCGGCGAGCACTGGGTTCCGACCTCCGCCGGAATGACGGCAGGAGCACACCGCGGCGTCGCAGTTCCGTCCGAGAGGACGGGCAGTGTCCTGCCGGGGGTTTCATACCCCCGGCAGAGGCGGGCGATGCTGCTTGCCCGCAGGCGGGGGCGCTGCCGGTGGAGGTCCCTTCGGCAAGCTCAGGGCAGGCTCTTCGTCGCTGCGCTCCTCAGGATGACACTCTACCTGTCCACTGTCCCTGGTCCCTGGTCACATGTTACCGTAGAGGTTCCAGGGTTCGATTATTGCCGCCGCGGGTGCGCGACATCCCGCGCCCCTCCCCGTTCATGAATGCGATGAGGATGGACCGCTGCTCCGAGGCGTTTTCCAGAGGCTGGGCGCTCCGAATGCGTGGTGCGCGGCTGCACCCTGCGGTTCTGCCCGGTACCGCATTCCTCGCGGGTGCCGCGCTTTCGGCGTGCGGCGGCGTCCAATCGACGCTTGCTCCCAGCGGCCCCGCCGCCGGGGCGATCGCAGGGTTGTACTGGTATCTGCTTGCCGCCTCGGTGCTGGTATCGGTGGTCGTGCTCGTCCTGCTCGGCTACGCA
Organism: Longimicrobiales bacterium; assembly: GCA_038233155.1. Taxonomy (GTDB): domain Bacteria; phylum Gemmatimonadota; class Gemmatimonadetes; order Longimicrobiales; family Longimicrobiaceae; genus JBBSMO01. Next base: position 1,137 of record JBBSMO010000457.1, on the reverse strand, counting down.
CTGCTCCGGGGGCGGGAGCCGCGCGGGGAGCGCCCGCCTCTGCCGCTTGCACCGCAGGCTCAGCAGGACAAGGCGCGGCGGCTGGGCGCGGGAACCGAAGCGGAACACGGCAGCGAAGATCAGCAGAAGGGCGGCAGTGATCGCGAGCTCACCGAAAGCGACAACGCGCCGCTCCCGGTCATCTTTGGTACGCCGGAGGAAGACCTGCAGAGCGTGCGGTGGGTACTCGCGGGCGGAGTCGGCGTGACTGGCGTCATTCTGCTGGGGACGCTGTTCTTCACCTTCCGCACCCTCGGTGCGCTGAGCGCCCGCGAGCCTGCGGCGCTCACAATCGAGGTCACCGGTCACCAGTGGTGGTGGGAAGTTCACTATCTCGGCTCAGAGGGCGAGCGGCGGTTCGAGACGGCGAACGAAATCCACATTCCCATAGGGGAGCGGGTGCGGGTGCGGCTGAAGTCGGCCGACGTGATCCACTCGTTTTGGGTCCCGCAGCTCGCCGGCAAGGTAGACATGATTCCCGGCCGGACGAACCAGCTCTGGATTCAGGCCGACGAAGCTGGCGTCTACCGCGGCCAGTGCGCCGAGTACTGCGCGGGGCCCCACGCCTTGATGTCGTTTCTGGTGGTTGCGGAGCCGCTCGCAGAATACCAAGCTTGGGCGCAGCGCGAGAGCCAGGATGCGCTGCCGCCTCGCGATCCGCAGGCGCTACGCGGCCAGGAGGTTTTTCTGGGCAGCGAATGCGCGACCTGTCATACCGTGCGCGGTACCCCGGCGGGTGCGGATTTCGGGCCTGACCTCACCCATGTCGCCAGCCGCCGCACGCTTGCCGCCGTCACCATCCCCAACAGCAAAGGCCACATGGGCGGTTGGCTCGCCAACCCTCAGGAACTGAAGCCGGGAAACAAGATGCCGGCGGTGCCGGTCGGTCCGCGGGACTTCTTAGCGCTGCTCCGTTACATGGAGAGCCTGCGATAGGCGCCAGATGAAGACCGAGAGCGAAGTGCCGGCCACCGATCCCTATTTCGAGATCGACGAGGAGACATCGAAAAAGTTCGACGATGCGTGGGGCGCTCCCGGCCCGCCGTTCGCGCGGCTGAAGACGATCAACAACATCCCCATCGCACACCGCTACATCAG
>JBBSMO010000456.1:0-3046 GCA_038233155.1 Longimicrobiales bacterium | reverse complement strand
CGCCCGCTGCCGCAGGTGCTGCGCGAGGAGATGATGGACCCCATCGGCGCATCGCCTACTTGGCGCTGGTACGGCTACGACAACTCGTGGGTGCTCATCGACGGGATGGCAGTGCAGTCGGTCAGCGGCGGCGGTCACTGGGGCGGGGGAATGTTCATCTCGGCGCGCGACCAAGCGCGGCTGGGGCTGCTGACGCTGCGCCGCGGCCGCTGGGGCGACCGCCAGATCCTCTCCGAGGAGTGGGTCCGCAGGGCGCTGACGCCCACACCGGCTCAGCCGACCTATGGCTTCATGAACTACTTCCTGAACACCGGCCGGGAGCCGTGGCCCAGCGCGCCCGCAAGCGCGTTCATGCACCTCGGCAATGGCACCAACATGGTGTACGTCGATCCCGAAAACGACCTGGTCGTCGTCGCCCGCTGGATCGACAACAGCGCGCTGGACGGGCTGGTGCAGAGGGTGATCGCCGCGATCCGCTGACGCAATGGGCTGGCAGGGCCGCGCGGCTTTGGGGGCTGCGGCACCCGCTCCCCTTGCCCGGCGCGCGCCCGTAGCGTACTCATAAGGCGGGCCCGTCCGCGGGCGCTTCGTGCGATGGTCTCGCTCCCCGTACTCAGGAGGGATGGCGATGCATCCCACCAACGTTTCGGATCCGCGGTACTACCACAAGGTCGTCGATTGTCAGTGGGGCTGCCCCGCCCACACCAACGTGCCGGAGTACATCCGGCTGATCGCGCAGGGGGAGTTTACCGAATCGTACCTGCTGAACCGGGAGTCGAACGTCTTCCCCGGAATCCTCGGGCGTACCTGCGACCGCCCCTGTGAACCGGCCTGCCGCCGCACCCGCGTCGATGGCAAGCCGGTGGCGATCTGCAGGCTCAAGCGCGTAGCGTCGGATCTGCGCGGCGACATCCGCGACCGCCTGCCCCGCATCCCCGCCGCCAAGAATGGCAAGCGCATCGCGCTGGTCGGGGCGGGACCAGCCTCGTTGACGGTTTGCAACGACCTGATGCCGCTCGGCTATCAATGCACCATCTTCGAGCAGCTCGACCGCCCCGGCGGACTGATGCGCACCAACATCCCCGCCTTCCGGCTGCCACCAGCCGTTCTGGACGAGGAGATCGCGATGATCGTCGACATGGGCGTCGAAATCCGCTATTCGACGCCCGTGGGGAGCATGGCGGCGCTGCTCGAAGCGGGCTTCGACGCCGTCTTCGTCGGCAGCGGCGCGCCCAAGGGCAAGGAGCTGCGCATCCCCGGGCGGGACGAGGGCGGGGCCAACATCCACATCGGCATCGAGTGGCTCGAGTCGGTGCACTTTGGGCACATCGAGCGCATCGGCGAGCGGGTGCTGGTGATCGGCGTGGGCAACACGGCAATGGACTGCTGCCGCACCTCGAGACGTTTAGGCGGCATCGACATCAAGGTCATGGCGCGCAAGTCCCGCCCGCACTTCAAGGCATCGGAGTGGGAGCTCGAGGACGCCATCGAGGAACGCATCGAGATCGTCGAGAACCACGCGCCCAGCCGGTTCTTGATAGAGAACGGGCGGCTGGCGCGGATGGAGTTCGATCACGTCTCCTGGCATGAAGGTGCCGGCGGGCGGCTGGTGAAAGAGGCGCATGGCAGCCGCATCATCCCCTGCGATGATGTGATTCTCGCGATCGGCCAGGACAACGCCTTCCCGTGGATCGAGCGCGACATCGGCATCCACTTCAACGAGTGGGAGATGCCGGAGGTGGACAAGACCACGATGCAATGCTCTCGCGAGGGCGTCTTCTTCGGCGGCGACGCGGCGTGGGGGCCCGAGAACATCATCTGGGCAGTCGAACACGGGCACCAGGCGGCGATCTCGATCCATAATCACTGCAGCGGCATTCCGATAGGCGAGCGGCCGCCGCAGGGGATGAACCTCACGAGTGCGCAGCTAGGGATGCACGCCTGGGCCTACAGCAACGACTACAACCCGGCGCCGCGCGCGAAGATGAAGCACGTCGAACTGGTCGAGCGCTTCCGCGAGCTTAGCCGCGAGGTGGAACTGGGCTTCGACCCGGAGCAGACGGCGCGCGAGGTGGAACGCTGCCTGAACTGCGACATCCAGACGCACTTCACGGCGCCCCTCTGCATCGAGTGCGACGCCTGCATCGACGTCTGCCCGGTCAACTGCCTGACCATCACCTACAACGGACCGGAAGAAGAGCTGCGGGGGCGGCTGTCGGCGCCCGCCATCAACCCGGCGCAGGAGCTCTACGTGTCCGAGCCGCTGCCGCAGACGGCGCGTGTGATGGTCAAGGACGAGGACATCTGCGTTCACTGCGGATTGTGCGCCGAACGCTGCCCCACGGCCGCCTGGGACATGCGGCGCTTCGAGCTGCAGATTCCCTATGCGGGGCGGCCCGTGCCTGCGCACCCGCTCCCGGTGCTGAATCTTGCGCCCCGCTGATGCCATGAGCCTCGCGACCGCGGAAGCACCGGGCATCGCCCCCGTTCGCGGCTCGAACGGGTCACGGCCCGTAGATGACGGGCGCCGTGTGAACGATTTCGCCTTCAAGATCGGCACGGTGAACGGCACCGGCTCGGCGAGCGCGAACGCGCTGCTGCTGCAGACCATCTTCCGGATGGGCATTCCGGTGTCGGGCAAGAATGTGTTCCCGTCCAACATCCAAGGGCTGCCGACCTGGTACGAGATCCGGGTGAATGGCGACGGCCACACCGCACGCACACCGGACTTCGACCTGATCGTGGCGATGAACCCGACCACCTACGAGCGCGACATCGCCGAGGTGCGGCCAGGCGGCTGGCTGCTGCACGATTCCTCCTGGCCGTTGGATGCGTCGCTGCTGCGCCCGGACATCACCTTCCTAGGCGTACCGCTGGGGGAGATGTGCATCGGCGCCTTCGACAGGAATCGCGAGCGCGTGTTGATGAAGAACATCGCCGACGCCGGCGCACTCGCGGCGCTGCTCGATTTCGACATGACGGCCATTCGCCAGATCATCGAATAGAAGTTCGGACGAAAGCAAGCGGTGTTGGACTCGAACTTCGT
>JBBSMO010000455.1:0-3062 GCA_038233155.1 Longimicrobiales bacterium | reverse complement strand
CGCGGCACGCGCGGCCTCAGCTCAGAACCGCCACTCGACCCCGAGCACCGGCAGGACGGGCAGGGGGGACAACGGCTCTGGAGCCGCATCTTCGATACGGAAGAAGAGCGCGTCCCGGCGGTCCAGCGCGTTCAGCACCCGCAGGTACGGCGTGACCTGGAAGGGTGTGCCGCGCCACTTGGCGCTCCAGGTGCGGGAGATGTCCACATCCAGGCGGAAGTAGGGGCGGTCTGGGCCATCCGGAATGAGCGGCGGCTCCTCCTCAGCGGATTGCAGTGCGGACTCCTCGCCAGCTCGCCGGGGGGCGTCGGAAAATTCGGTAAGGGCGGCCTGGTCGCTGATGGCGGTATAGGGCAGCCCGGCTCCATACAAGGCACGCACCTCGAGCTTGCCGAAGCGCCCGAGGGGCGCCGAGATCCCGGCGGATATCAACTGCCTGCCGATGAAGGCGTCGCTGGACGTGCTTCGGTCCGCTTCCGCCCACACCCAGGCGAGCGAATACCCGAACCAGCCGGAAACCGGGGCGCCGTCGCGGCGGAGCGAAAGGTCCAGGCCAGATGCGTTGGCCGCCGCGTTGCTTTGCCCGGCAGCGGGCAGATTGTCGAAGCGCTTGAAGAAGCCCTCGACTCCCAGGCGCAGGCCCGCGGTGAACTCCTGGGTCAGCCCTACTGAGAAATGGGTAGCTTCGGCAACCGCGAGTTCCGCGCTGGCAACCAGTGTATCGGAGGATGCACCGGCCGTGGGGACGATTTCTTCAGCCGGTCGTACGTACTGGTGATACCGGCCGGCAGACAGCGACAACGCGGCCCGCTCGTTCAGCAACCAGGTAGCGGAGAGGCGGGGGGCGAGCGTGGATTGCAGCGGGCGGGTGAACAGGTCCGCGCGCAAGCCGGTACGAAGCCGCAGCTCGGGGACCGGCTGCCAACTGGCGTCAGCGAAGCCGCTGATGGTGTGCGCTACGACACTGTCCGATGGTTGGCGGGCCGCGCTCCGGACCGGTGCGTTGGTGGTCGTGAAACGGAGCTCGTACCGGTCCAAAGAAGCGCCGTAGCGCAGCGCCACCGGCCCCTCGTCGCGCGCATGTTCGCCCGCGAGGCGGAATCGGCGTGTTCCGCCTTGCGCATAATCATCCTCGGAGCCGCCGAGCGGAAGATGCGCCTGGTAGCCGCCGAACGCAGCCGTCAGTTCGTAGTCGCCACCACCGCCTGTGCCGCCATAGCGGAGCGAAGCGGAAGAGTTGCTCCAGTGCGCCATTCCATCCCAGCCGGCGGGCGCGCCTTGGTCCAGGCGCACACCCTCGTGGTTGCGGTAGCCGCTCGCGCTGAACACACCGCCGAACAGCGGCACATCCACGCGCGCGAGGCCGTCCGCGTAGGCGTAGCGGCCGGGGCTGTCGGTGAGCGGAACGCCGCCGAAGCCGTGGACGGCGCGCCCGCCCGCCAGCACCCGTGCGGAGCCGACGGGTCCCTCGACCAGCAGACGGCTCGACAGCAGGTCGGCGGCTCCGCTGCTGTGGAAGGCGTTCCGCCCCGAGCGGCTGCGCAGGTCCATCACGTACGAGAGCCCGCCGTCGTACCGGGCGGGCGCACCCCCGAGGAAGAGGCGGGCGGAGGCCAGCACCGCCGGCTCGAACGGGGGGACCAGCCCGCCCAGATGGAAGGGGGCGTAGACGGGGGCACCATCTAGGAGAACCAGTTTCAGGTCTGCCGAGGCGCCCCGCACATAAAGCACATCGGACGGGTCGACCGGCTCCTGACCCGGCGATTGTGCCGATTCGCCGCCTAATCCCAGCTCGGCGAAGCCGGGCGATGCGTCCAGCACGCGCTGCCCGGCGAGCGCCAGGTCCGGCGCCGCGGCGGCGATAGAGTCTCGGCCGAGCGGGGCACCGCCTAAGGAGCGCACCGGGACGGTGACCGCGGGAAAGGCGATCGGCTGACGCTCGAGCAGCAAATCCAGCACTACCTCGCCGCCCTCGGGGACGAGAATTTCGACGTCGAGCGCCCTGTAGCCGAGCTGGCGGGCGCGTAAAAGGCGGCGACCGGGCGGCACGTTCCTCAGCACGTAGCTGCCATCGGCTGAACTGCTGGCTATGAGCCGCGGGTTCGAGCCGACAATCTCGACGGTAGCGTGAGACAGTGCGGGACCTGCCCCTTCCGCGAAAAGCTGCCCCCGCACCGTCCCGCCCGGCGGGCCAGCCAGCAACAAGGCGGTCAGAACGAGTGAGATCATCGGGGGCGGCTATCGAGGTGCCGGTGGCAGGCGCGGGCGGAGAACGGTTGTTCCGACCCGTTCCGTCCGTCCCATCTCGTACGGCGCGGGGGACGCATGGTTCCGCCGCCGCGCGTCTCAGCCATCGTCCGGAATGAGCAGGCGGACTTCGGCTCCGGCGCGTTCGGCCGCCGGCGCCAAGAGTTGGATCTGGCCCCCCGACACCGTCAGCAGCCGCTCTCCGTTCAGCTCTACCACTCCCGCTTCCACACTCCGGGGCAGCGAGATGCGCAGCTCACCCGGGCCGGCGCCCGCGACCTCGATGAAGCCGGCGCCCGAACGGAAACGAGGTGCGGCTGCCGAGCCTTCGAGCTGCACGGTGGCGACCCGTTCGTCACTCAGCGCAGCGCGGATGTCCAGCCCCGCCGCCGGCTCGCGGATAACGATGCGGACTCGCCCCTCCGCCGGCAGAACCGAGAGCGCGACAGGCCCCGACGACGCCACATCTTCAACAGCCGGAGGCGCCGCGACCGGAATTGTTGGCTCCAGCGTGCCGGGCGCACGCAGCTCTTCAAGCCACCCGCGCAACGGAGAGCCAGGCAGGGTGGCAGAGGCGACGCCGGCCAAGCTGATGACGAGTACGGCGGCCTTGCCGATGCCGCCCCAATTCCACGACGCCGCACGGCGGGTGCGGACCGTGCGCCGCCGCGAAAACTCTGCCTGGGCAGCGCCCAGAACCGGCGCCCGGTCTACCAAGTGCATCTGGGCAGAAAACAGCGCTGCGGACTCCCGAGCTGCCTCGAGCTCGCCCGCACATGCAGGGCAGCGGCCGAGGTGCGCTTCCGCGGCGGCGG
>JBBSMO010000454.1:0-3066 GCA_038233155.1 Longimicrobiales bacterium | reverse complement strand
TGCCCATCACCATCCCGGCCATGCGGTCCATGTGGTCCGTGTGGGTCCGGGACCCGGCGCCGTCCGCGACTGGCGTTCGCTCGACCTCGAACCGCTGGACCTCTCCCATGTGGCGGATCAGGTGGCAGTGGAACAGCCAGTTCCCCGGTCGCTCCGGCACCCAGGTCAGACGCAGGGAAGACAGGCCCTGCATGACCTCGGTCACGACGTGGCGACGGGCGGCGCTCGCGAACAGCGTATCCGCCTGCGTGTCTCCGGTGGCATCCACGGTGAAGAAGAACCCGTGCAGGTGCATCGGGTGCTTCACCAGGCTGGTGTTGATCACGCGCCAACGCGCCGTATCGCCCTGCGTAAGCTGGATTCGCTCGGTGAAGGGCCACGATTGCCCGTTGAGGAACATCTTCCAGCTGTTGTCGAGGGAGCCGGGCTCGTCGGGCGATCCCCACCGGGTAATCATCACCACTCGCTCATCAGGCGGGGGCGGCCGATCGACGGGATCGACGATGAACGCGCCGACGAAGGCACCCTCGTTCGAAGTTCCCCCTGGCAGCGTCATGGGAAACACCCCCGGCCCAGGTTCCTGCTGCACTCGTCCGTAATAGAACGACGAGACCTCGTGCTGAGCCGTGAAGCGGGCGGTGGCGCTCTCACCCGCGGGGATGATCAGCGAATCCGCGCCGACAAAGGCAGGAAGTCCGCCGGCATTCTCAGCCCGGAGCCGATCGGCCAGCCCGCGAACGTGGATGGTGCGGCCGAGACGATTGTGCACGATCACGCGCACCGGCGTTCCTGTAGGTGCCCGGACCAGCGGCCCGGGGATCATCGGGGGCCCACCACGCTCCGCGAAGGCGGGAGTGACGATGCGCGGGCCATCCGGCCCGCGAGGAAACCACTCGGCTTCCGTGGCTTCCAGTTCGATTCGCAGTTCGCCATCCACTAGTCGACCCGCGGTCGTGTGGTGGTCGTTGGCGACGGCGGTCGGTAGCTGTGCTCTGAGCGGGGACGGGAGCGCGAGCAGCACCAGAACGGCGCAGCAAACGACGACTTGGAAAGGCGAGAGTCTCATCGGCTGTGTGTCGGAAGCGAGCATTGCGGCACGAGGCGCGCGTCGAGTTGCCTTCACCCCGCCGCCCGCTCGAGCGACAACACGCGCAGCAGGCGATAGCTCAAGCTCGAGCCATCCGCCGGGGGATCGGCGACTTCCCGGCGCTCGACTTCGATGCGGTAGCGGAACCCCTCCTCGAAATCGAACCCTTCGATCCACTGCGAGGGCGAGGACTCCGAAAGCACATCGTTGGGGATAGTACGTGGTGCCTCCAAGGGAGGGTAAGGAAGGTATCCGCGGGGCGAGCTTGGGCCGCGCCCCGGGCGGAGAGGGTAGCAACATCGATGCCCAACCAGGTGCGAAACGCCTGGTAGTACCGCTAAGCCCTTGCTCCTTACACTGTTGGGCGGTGACCGGCGAGCAAAGTACCGGATCGGAACGCCTGTTCTTGGGACAGGCCTTCCGCATGCCTGCCTCTGTTGTGTCGCAGCGGAGAGAAAACCCGGGAATGCATTGCATTGTTACCAAGTATTGCCGACCTTGCAATCGGACGAACGTCGTATGCGGTCCGCTGCTCGGGGGGCACGCACACGCTTGCCCGCGTACCCGGAGATTCTTATGGGTTTGAGGTTGTCGAGCGTTCAGTTGGCACGGCTGCGAGCCGCCACGGAAGCGTTGCTTTCGCCCCTGCACCATCAGAGCATCGGAGATTGGGCCGGAGAAACTCTCCGCCGTGTCGATGCGCTCTTCGAGGCAGACCGCTCGATGCTGATGATCCCGGCAGGGGGCGAGCTGCAAATGCACAGCAACAGCCTTCCTCCCGAGGGGCTTCAGGCACTGGGCTCGCTCGTGACATCGGTCGAGCCGGGAAGCCTTCGCTCGGACGACGAGGAGCCAGACTCGGTGTTTCGGGCCCGTAGCTCGACCCAACTAGAGGTCTGGCACAACGAGGCGCTGGCGCGAACAGCCGGTCTCGCGCTGAATGAGCTGCCGTTGTACCACGAGGTGATGGTCCCCTACGGCATTGTCCATGGTTCTGGCATGGTAGCGTCACTGCCGCTGGGCGAAGCCTGGGTGACGGTCGCCCACTCGCGTGCTGACAAGGACCCGTTCGGGGTGGAGGGCACCACCGAGTTGCTCTCTCTCTTGCTGCCCGCCTTGAAGGCAGGCGCCAGCCGCGTGGCTGGGCAATGGGAGATCACCAGCTCGGTCTCCAAGCTCCTCGATGCAGCCGGCCGCGCTACCGCCGTGTGGGGGTTGGACGGCCGCGAGCGATTTCGTAGCCAGGCGCTATGCGATCTGCTCGCGGCCGATCCCGAACGGGAGCGGCTAAGCGCGGCGATGGAGCAAATCGCGGCTGCGGCAGGCGGCGTGCGCCGTGCGGAAACGAAGACCGCGATAGCCGAAACTCCCCGCGCCCCAGCGCGCGAAATCACGACGGCTCACGCGCCCTATCGGGTACTCGCCACACTGCTGCCCGCGGGCCTTTACGGCGCGGACCCCGCTGTCTTGGTCGCGCTGGAACGCACCGCGCCTGCACTGCCCGAGCCCCGAACCTTGATTGCGCGCTACGGCCTCACAGCCCGCGAAGCGGAGGTCGCGCTGCTGCTCGCCCGCGGCACCTCGAACCGGCAGATCGCGCGCCGCTTGGAGATCAGCCCCCACACCGTCCGCACACACGCGGAGCGAATCTTCGTCAAGCTCGGCATCCATTCGAGAAAGGCGTTGGGACTGCGGCTGTTAGGAGACGAGACTCCCGAGTATTGACATCTGCGGGGAGCTGCGACTGCCCGGCAATCGCCTATGGAAAACTTTCGCTCCCGCGCCCGAGGAGAGCCCAGGCGAAGCGAAGGAGGGTTGCACGGCCGGGGCAAGAAGCAGCAGCGCTGATGCCGCCACCAGCTTGCTACGCATGCGCTGCTCCGAACTTCAGAGCTCGTCTGCACGGTAGCGTTGCTGAACTCGAACTTGAAGGTTAACTTTACCTCTATGAACACGATCACGATGCTCGAGTTTCGCCG
>JBBSMO010000453.1:0-3068 GCA_038233155.1 Longimicrobiales bacterium | reverse complement strand
GGAATGCGAAATGCGGAATGCGGAATGCGGAATGCGGAATGCGGAATGCGGAATGCGGACTGCGGACTGCGGAATGGCCGGCGCCGCGTGATCACCAGCGGCTTTTTTTACCCCTTAACTTTATACTACAAACTACTTTAACGATGATCGATACTACTCGAACCCTACCCGGTTCGTCGTACCTGCCGCCGCGGTTCCCGCGCGCTGTTTATCCCGCGGCCGGGGGGCTGCGGCACCCGGCGGTCGAGCTTGCCGGGGCGGCGCTGCTGCTAGGCGTGCTCGGGCGGTTGCTGCTCGGAAGCGGCGCATGGGGAGTTGGCTTTCCCCTGTGGGTGTTGGCGCTGGCGGCAATGATCAGCGCGGGGTCGGCGCGCTGGGGGCCGCCCTTGCCGCGGGCGAGGGCGATGCTGCTCGGAGCGGCAGTGTTGTTCGCGGCAGGGGTGGCATGGCGGGCAGCGCCGTTGCTGACCCTGCTCAACGTCGCCGCGGTGCTCTTGCTGCTCGCGCTGGCGGGTTGGAGCCACCCGGCCGCGCGGCTGCGCGATGCGGGTATCGCAACCCTGCTGCAGGCATGCTTGCGCGCCGGGGTAAACGCGGCGGGCGGCTGTGCGATTCTGCTGGGTCGCGAGATGCCGTGGGGCGCAGCGGAGCAAAAGGGTGAAGGGAAGAGTGGCTGGGCGGGGGTGATCCGCGGCCTGATGGTCGCCGCGCCAATGGTAGTCGTGTTCGGCGCGCTGTTCGCGTCTGCAGATCCCGCCTTCGAGCGCATTGCATCGGGGCTGTTCAGTTGGGACACTGGCGAATTGCTGCCCGCATTGCTCATAGCCGGCTTCTTCGCCTGGCTGAGCGCGGGCTACCTGCGGCAGGTGTGGTTCGGGATAGCTCCGGCACCGCCGGCGCATCGTTCATCTCCCTCGTCGCCTGCCTGGTTCGGGGCGACAGAGATGGCGACGGTCCTCGGGCTGCTCAACCTCTTGTTCCTCGGCTTCGTCAGCTTGCAGCTTCCGTATCTGTTCGGCGGGGCGGGGCGAATCGCGGCTACGGCAGGGCTCGGGGTTGCCGGGTACGCGCGGCAGGGGTTCTTCGAATTGGCCTTCGTCGCGGCGCTGGTGTTGCCGCTGCTGCTGGGGCTGCACACGCTGCTCGGGAGCGAAGACGGGCGTGCCCAACGCAGATTCCGGTGGTTGGCAGGGGCGCTGCTGCTCCTGCTGTTCGTCATCATGGCATCCGCCGCGCAACGAATGCAGCTCTACCAGCACGCGTACGGACTCACCGAGCTGCGGCTCTACACCAGCGTCTTCATGGCCTGGCTCGCGCTGGTCTTCGTCTGGTTCGGGGTGACCGTGCTCCGGGGGCGGCGCCAGCGCTTCGCATGGGGCGCAACCGTCGCCGGATTGGCTGCCGTGGCAGTGCTCGATTTGATGAACCCATCCGCTCTGGTCGCACGGGTGAACCTATCCCGCTTTGCGAGCGGCGCCGCCTTCGACGCAGAGTATCTGACGCAGTTAGGTGGAGATGCGGTACCCGCCGTGGCAGAAGCGCTCGACGCCCTGCCGGCAGCGGATCAGTGCAGGCTTTCAGCCTGGATCAGGTCGCACGCCGATGCCGGGGCGGGCGATTGGCGCCACTGGAACCGGGGGCGGGCCCGTGCCGTCGCAGCCGCGCGGGGTGCTGTGCTCTCGAGCGATGAAGAGTGCGCCCCGGCTCCGGAAGAGCGCGGTGGAGCGCATCTCCCGGTTAGAAGCGGAACGACAACCCCGCCCGGAGCAGGATGATGTGGCTGGGATCGTAGGAGAAGCTGACTCGCGGGTCCTGAAAGCCTTGGGCGGCGAGTGCCCGCTCCTCCGCCCGCTCGCGTCCGTCCGGATACCAGAAGGTGATGAAGTCTTCCACGCCGAGGGTCAGCGCTACCCAGTCCGCGCCCAGCTTTGTAACGGCCTCGCCGCCGATTGCCAGGGCAAAGTGATTGACTGGCGAGGTGCCCGGAAAGCCCAGCACGCCCGATTCGCGGAGCAGGCCGGGCGCGATGGTGAGGAAGGCTGCCGGATGAAAGGAGCGGCTGTCCGGCGTCGGGTCCGGCAGCCGGATCGAGAGGCCCGCCTTGGCGAGGAGGACATCCGGCGCCGCAGCGGTGATGGTATCGGGCCGCGCGCCAGGCACATCCGTCGCGGTGCCAATCACCGACACATTGTCCGGCCGGCTGTAGGCGACGGAGCCTACCAAGCTCAGCGGTCCGAAGAGCAGTACCTCGAGCTGGCCGCCAAGGAAGGGGCCGCCGCTGCGAACTTCCTCGATTGTAGCGGTCACGGGAAACGGTGTCTCGCTGGTCGAGATCGTGATCTGCGCCTCCGCTGTCTGCCCTATGCGGTACCCAACGATGGGGGTGATGCTGATCCGCGCGCGCGGGAGCCGCGGGTTCTCCTGCGCCGCCACCGGTAGTACGCAGAGGACGGAGAACAGGGCAAAGAACCATGTACTGCTTCTGAACACGAACACTCCGGGAAAATCTACGATTGCTGACGCTGGCGATGATTGGTGCCAAGCCTCGGATACCCGCGACAGCCGGCAAAGATCGCTTGCCGGCGCAGTCGTCCTTCACCCCTGCCGCGGCGCGGGCGGCTCTAGAACGCCTTCACGAGCGGAGCCCCCTCAGATCCACAGCCCCGGCAGGTTGTTCCGGTCCCGCTCCCAACGTGCCGGGTTCATGGCGATGTACCGCCGCACCGCGGTCACGGCGCGCCGGTCGCGGAGGATGCGGTCGTAGTAGCGGTCCTGCCACGCGAAATCGAGGATGCCGGCGGCGCGGATCCGTTTGGTGCACATGGATTTGTATTGCCCGTTGATCGCGCCCAACGAACCGGGGCGCAGGCGCGACGGTGATGGTGGTGGTGATGGGCCGGCGTCGTCGGGGTGCCGCGTCGGGGCGGACGGATCGTTGCGGCCGCCGGCGATTGGCGCGGGGGGTTTGGCGGGGGCGTCGGGGGTATGCGCGGGGGCGGATGGGTCATCGCGAACGTCGGCGTTTGAAGAGACGCCCCGCCGGGGCGTCTCTACGGTCGGCGCGTTGG
>JBBSMO010000452.1:0-3077 GCA_038233155.1 Longimicrobiales bacterium | reverse complement strand
CGTGGCTTAGGTGTGGCGGGCGCGCCTACCCACCCTATGAACTGCAACATTGCCACCCTGTCGCCCGCACGGGCAAGGTCCGGCCGGAATGGCACCATGGCGTTTCTATTGGTAACACGCGTTACGAAACGCCACACGGCGGCGGGGCGGGGCAGTTCCTTGTGCCGCCCTCAAGTTGTTGATACGCAGTGGGATAAAGGCGTCTTTGCCCTGCGGCACATCCCCTGCCCTTCCAGCCACCGCGGAACGGCTGCCTCCCCGCAGCCCGAGTGATGCACCCACGCCACACGACGCACTGATCGCGTTGCGCAACGGAGACCATGTGACGAGCAGAAGGCAGCAGGACCAAGTCATGAGTGTGATTCGCGAAGCCGTCTGGCCCGCGCGGCCCGGGGACCTGTCGCAGATGGCAGTCGCCTGGCTGCGCGAGGTGGTGGATACCGAATTTCCCAGCGGTGGCCGCAACGGCTGGGATCATGGCTTCCGGATGCCGGAAACCTGGGGCGCAGCGGGGTGGGAGCCGCCCCGGCGCAACGATCCCTTCGATGTAGCCGGGCGCTTCGCGCGCGGCGACCTCGAAGACGCGCTCTGGTATCGCGAATGGCACCGGCAATGGCGGCGATTTCAACTGCCGGACCAACTGCTCGCCTTCTACGACGAACTTGGCCGCGCGCGCTCTCGAGCCGAAGTGTATGACGCGCTCTCATCTCACGCGGTCAGCATTGTCGGCGCGTATACAGCGCTCATATTTCCGCCCCGCGACAGTGCCGGTAGGTTGCGGCCGGTGCCAAATCCGCGGCTGAAGGCACCTGCAACCCGGCTGTCCGTTCCGGTTGCGCCGCCCCTGACCGATTCGGAGCCGTTGACGGCCGAAGCGGCTCTGAGCGGGCCGCTCGCGGGGCTCGCACCTCTCTTCGAACAGGAGCGGGCGGTTTCCTTGGCGCACGCATCCTTTGGCAGCGGCGGGGTGGTACTGTTGGTGGAAAGGCGTCGCGAGCGGGTCTTCGAAGCTGAAGATTGGGAGTTGCTGCGGACACTCTGCGCCCACGCGGATGCGGCCATACTCCGCATCTCCAGCCTGCAGCGCATTGCTGGCGATGCGTTCGGCGCCGGGCTGACGGGCTTTGTCCCGCGAGCGGCAGCGGCCGACTTGCTTTACCATGTGTGGCAAGGCGCCCGCCGCGGGGTAGGCCTTTCGGTTGTGGCCGTTTGTACCGAAGGGCTGACTGCCGCAGACGCCGATGAATTCACCGATGTGTTGCGGCGGCAGATCCGGCCGCACGGCATCGGGCTATCCGACGGGCACGGGCGATTGCTGCTCGTGCTCCCTCGCTATAGTGACGCGCAGGCCGCGCGGCTCGTCGAACGGCTGCACCGTCATATCCCCGGTTCTGGTGCGGTGCACTTCGCTACCGCTGCCTACCAGCCGCGGATGTCATCTGCCGAACAACTGCTCGACGCCGCTACGGTGGCACTGGACCGTCTTTCCCCGGAGCAGGCCCGATCTTGAACCGGTTGGAACCTTCTCTCGACCCGACCTCTATTTCGTTGACTCCTAACCGTAGCCCCGACAGCCACACCGGCTCCGCGCAACGCGGCACGCTTTCGCAGCATGCGCGCCGCGCCGAAGACCGGCTGCTGAACCTGATCCTCGCCAACCCGGAGGCCGGCTCCGCGCGGGGCAGCCGTGCCGCGATGGCAGATTGTGCCATCGGGTTGCACGGCTACGAGGTCGCGGTGACCACCCAGACCCCGCCGCCCTTGTCCCCGGTGGACAAGCCGGCTATCGGGCGCAGCGCCCACGAAACAGTGTTCGTGTTGGATTTAGGGAAGGAAGGTGCGATGATGGTCACGGGGGCGGAGGTCCGCCAACTCCCGCGCGGCGAGGGCGGAACCGAACTGATGAGCCGGGCCGCCGCCGGGGCCGCTGTCTGGCGCCGCGAGCGCATCCGCCTGAACCGCCGCCTCGAACTGCCGGATCTGCTGGTCGCCTTCATGAACCGCCTGAACCGGGCGGACAGCATCAGCGCCGTCTGCAGTGCCCTAGGCGAATACACCACGCGTATCATCGGCGGGTACACCTCGCTGGTGTTCATGGGCAACCGCCACGGCGACCCCGACGAACCGCTCGAGAGCTGCCAGCCGACGGACGACGTCGGGCGGATTTTTATCCCCCCGTTGCCGCAGTTCGCACGGGCAGGGCTGATCACCGCGGCGGAGGCCCAGCCGGACACCGGCGGCCCCTACGCCGAGCTGGCGCTCCTCTTTGCCGAACTCGATGCCGCTTCCGTTGCGCACGTCCCCTTCGGCGACGGCGGCATCCTGCTGCTCGTCGAACGGCGCGTGGAACGCACGCTGAACGCAGAAGATTGGGACCTGCTCCGCACGCTCGCCAATCAGGCGACCGGCGCGATGCAGCGCGTGCAGCTCTTCAACGAGGTGCGCGACCTGTCCCTCACCGATCCGCTGACGGGACTCGCCAATCGCCGGCGGATGAAGGTGGTACTCGAACACAGCATGGCCGCCGCGCGCCGGGGCGAGGGGCTTACCATCGCCATGGTCGATATAGATAACTTCAAGGTCATCAACGATGAACAGGGTCATGTGGTCGGCGACCGGATTCTGGTCACCGTCGCCGATCTTTTGCGGCAGGAAGCCCGCGGCTCCGACCTGGTCGTGCGCTACGGCGGCGACGAGTTCCTGCTCGTCCTGCCCGGCAGCGACCGTGCAGGCGCGGAGACCTTGCTGGACCGCGTCCGCGAACGCCTGACCGAGCGCGCGACGATCAGCGCCGGCATCGCCGAGTACGACCCCGCCATGCGCGCCGCCGACGAGTTGATCGACGCCGCGGACCGCGATCTCTACCAAGCCAAAGGCCGCCGCGGCCGCTGGCCGCGCGGCGGCTCCATCCCTCCCGCGGAGGGGTAGACCCGCCGCTCCAACAGCAGATACGCTTCAAAAGGGCTCCCTTTGGGGAGCCCTTATTTTGTTGTAGATGCTCGGTTTCGCGCGGTCTTTCCCGGCAATCACGGCAGCAGGTGTCGATAGAATGTTATGATCGTGGACATTAATCGAGG
>JBBSMO010000451.1:0-3084 GCA_038233155.1 Longimicrobiales bacterium | reverse complement strand
CGGCACCCCTCCGGCCCCCGCCGGGCCGGTTCTGCTGTTTCGCGCCCGCACTCCGCACTCCGCATTCACTTCACCCGCACCGCATCCGCTACGACCACGCATCCCGGCTCGCCGGCGCGGGTTAGCCGAACCGTGTTCCACCCGGCAGGGAAGCTCCAGGTACCCAGTTCGTTCCATTCGCCGCCGCGTTGCTGCTGGTTGGCTTCCGGCGTTGCGATAACGAACGCATCTGCGCCGGCAATTTCGAATCGCGCGTCGGGAGAGCGGTTGTTGCCGCCGGTCCACCACGCTTCAATCGTGCGGGTTGCGGGCGCGGGGAGGAAGAAGCGGAACTGGGCAGGCGCGGCGGCATTACTGCTGCTGCTGGTGGGGGCGTGATGATAGCCGATGCCCCAGAAGCCGGCGGTGCTGCTCGCCCCCGTCCATTCGGCGGGGATTGCCGCGCGGGCGAAGGTGGTGTCGTTGAAGCGGTTGTCGCCATCGATGATCAGTTCGATCAGCGGGTCGCCACAATGGGTGCGGATGCGTTCGAGGTAGTCCGCCCACGGCCAGTTGGGACCGGGATCGGTGCGGTTCTGCGGCTGCAGTTGGCCGTGGGCGACGATGTGCAGCCGGTCCCGCGAGATGCCCTGGCGGCGAGTGATGTCGCAGACCAGCTTCGCGGAGGCATCGATCTGGCCGCCATCGAAGCTGCTCTGCGCGGCGAAGCCCGCGTGCTCGATGCCGACGGTGAAGTGATTGCTCTGCACATCGTTCCGCCAGCACTCCCAGCCGCTGTTGAGGCCGCATTCGTAGCGTGCGCCGATGTGCCAGGCCCGGTCGCTCTCGCGAACCAGTTGGGTGATCTCGCTGCCGTCGCCATTCACTACGTAGTGCGCACTGACCTGCGACACCGGGTTCGCGAGCCAGCTCCAGCAGCCGGCGTACGACCCTTCGCAGGTGTGGATGATGATCATCGCCTCTCGCCCCTCCGCGCCGGCCGGCCGCGCGTTGATGTTGGGGCTCGGCCGCCAGAGAGCCGGTTCGTAGTCAGGCGCTGCGCCGGCCGGTTCCGAGCGGGAAAACGCTGGCTGGACATCGCGTGGAAGCAAGGTAGCGCGAGCCGCCGCGCGTTCGCCTGCACCGCCGGCGCCCTTCCGCAGCACCGCGTAGACACCGTCATTCACATAGCTGGCCTGCCCTGCGGGAAGGGAGATGCCGCTGAAGCGGGCGGCGGCCGGCGCCCACGCCCCGAGGTCTGCGCGGGAGATCCCCATCTCCCGTGCCCAGGCATCGAGGAGCGCCGCCGCGGCACGAACGTTGGCTGCCGCCTCGGAGCGCGCGTCCGCGGCTGTCACACCCGCGAGCGCGGCGGCTCGCCCGACCATGTCGCCCTTGATCCCCATCACGCCGAAGACCAGCGGCTGCCCTGGGTGCTCCGGTTGCCCCTGCACCATTTGCCAGCGCGTTTCGGTGAAGCTGATCGCCGATAACAGCGCCGCCGGTACCCCGAACTCGGCGTCGGCGGCGGCGAAGAGGGAGTCGAGCGGAACCCGCGCCGCAGCGGCTGCCGTTGCCTCCCCAAGCGAGCCCGCCGGTGCCGCGCAGAACGCCATCGGCGGTGGCGGCTCGGGTTCGGCCGGGGTGGCGCGATCACCGCTGCAGGCGGCGAGCAGAGCGGCAGCGATGACGATGGTGTACAGGAGAGATTTATGCATGGTGAAGCCTCGTACACCACAACCCCCGCATCGAGTTCGCCCGCGCATACCGGTTGTTGCCTCTGCGCACCGGCCGCTGTTTGCCGTCTACCGACTACAGTCTACCGCCTACCGACTACCACCATGTCCCCCTCTTTCTTGTTGTACGGCTCCTACGGGTATACCGGTCGGCTGATCGCCCGCGAGGCGATCAACCGCGGGCTGCGCCCGCTCCTTGGCGGGCGTAACGCGGACGAACTGGCGCGGCAGGCGGCCCAGCTCCAGCTCCCGTTCCGGGCGTTTTCCCTGGATGACCCGCAGCTATTAGACGACGTCCTCGCGGGGGTCCCGCTGGTCCTCAACGCCGCCGGGCCGTTTTCCCGAACGGCGTTGCCGATGGCCGAAGCTTGCATACGAACTGGCACCCACTATCTTGACATCACCGGCGAGATCGAGGTTTTCGAGGCGCTGGCGGCGGTTGGGCCGCGAGCCGAGGCGGCGGGCACGATGCTCCTGCCAGGCGCTGGCTTCGATGTGGTGCCCAGCGACTGCTTAGCGGCGCATCTCGCTGGGCGACTGCCCCGGGCGACCCACCTGGCCTTAGCGTTTCAAACTCTGGGCGGCGGCATTTCGCGGGGCACGGCGACCACGATGATCGAGAACCTGGACAAGGGAGGCGCGGTGCGGCGGAACGGGCAGATCGTGGCAGTCCCGGCGGCCTTCCAAACCCGCGAGGTGGATTTTGGCCGCGGCGCCGTTGCCGTGACCACCATCCCGTGGGGAGATGTGGCGACCGCGTTTCATAGCACGGGCATCCCGAACATCGAGGTATACACCCGCATGCCGGCAGGGCTACGCCGGGCGATGATCGCCACACGCCACCTCGGCTGGGCGCTCGGCTCCGGGCCAGTGCAGAAGGTGCTCGAAAGGGTTGTAGCGCGCCGGCCCGCCGGTCCCGATGCCGATCAGAGATCCCGCGGCCGCAGCGAATTCTGGGGCGCCGTTGCAGATGCGGCGGGCAACACAACCGTAGCCCGCCTGCGAACGCCGGAGGGTTACACGCTCACCGCCCTCGCGTCCGTCACGGCTGCCGAAAGGGTCCTGGCGGGTGAGGCTACACCCGGATACCAGACGCCGTCGCTCGCCTTCGGGGCAGACTTCGTGTTCGAGCTGCCGGGAGTGCAACGGGAGGATGAAGTATAGGGGACAAGGGACCAGGGACAGGTGACAATGGAACAGGGGGGAGATCCTTCGCTGCGCTCAGGAAGATAAAAAGGGGGATCGGTCAGGATGGAACATGGCAGTCGCGCAAGATAAAAGGGGAATGCCGCTTCAGTCGTTGGCTTCAGCCTCCGATCTACCGTCTACCGTCTACCGTCTACCGTCTACCGTCTACCGTCTACCGTCT
>JBBSMO010000450.1:0-3088 GCA_038233155.1 Longimicrobiales bacterium | reverse complement strand
TGTTCCCTGCGACGCCGGTCCACCAGATCGGCCACTACTCCGCCCGCAGCAGCGACGCGGACGCCATTGAGCGGATGCGCGAGCCGGTGCAGAGGGTGCTGGCGCGGGGGTGAGCCGGAACGGCTGCTGCTACCCGAACACTCCCGCCGCGGCTACCCCCGCTGTAGCGCTGGAGCTTGTACGCCCCGTGGCGCGCTCCACCAACCATCGCCCGACCTCGTGGAACTCATCGTACGAGAGTGGCGCCTGCGCAACGTGGAAGGGGAGCGCGCGGCGCGGCACGGTCGTGAAATCGGCGGCGAGCGTACGGATCACATGCTCTTCGCCGTACGCGTTCAGAATGCAGTCGAGCGTGTCGGCTCGCCGGGCGGGAGCCGACGCGGCTGAAAACGGAACTCACCTCGCACCAGCTCGTGGCCCATTATACGGAGCGACTGCAGCGTGCCGGCTGGGCCGCGCGGTCCGAGCTGGCGGGCGAGGGGATCGCTACGCGCACGCTGCGCTTCCGGGATGCGGAAGGCGAGGAATGGCTCGGCATTCTGAGCGCCGTGGTGCTCCCCGGCGGCACGGAGCATGAGATAGTGCTTCGCGCCGCACGGCCAACGGTGGACTAGCCGCAATTCGGAGCGCGATGCCCCGGGGACTGCAAGCGCGTTGGCATTTCTACCGACAGGTAAGCGCCGGTTACATGCGCCCCCGCGACCGGTGCGGCGGCGGCGATCTTCCTGCAAACGTGTGACTATGCGGTTGGTATTGCCCTCTCCTGAGCAGCTGCCCGGCTACGTCGATGCGCTCGAGCGTGGCTGGGCCTTCGAGTTCGGGGATGGTGATGCGGGGCGGCTCGACGCGCTCGCGCGCATCCGCGACGATGCGGCCGCCTTCCTGGCGGCGCAGGTAGACCGGGAGGCGAAGGGGCCGCCGATCTCCCTCCCCGATGGCTCGACCGTGCCGCGGTTGCCAGGCTACAAGCTTTGGATGTGGGACGGCGAGTTCTGCGGCAGCATCAGCTTTCGCTGGCAGCCGGGCACAGAGGCGTTGCCCCCGACCTGCCTGGGTCATATCGGCTACGGCGTGGTTCCGTGGAAGCGCAGGCGCGGGTATGCCACGGCGGCGCTCCGCATGCTGCTGCCGCACGCGCGGCGCGAGGGGCTCGGCTACGTCGAGCTCACGACCGATGCGGGGAACGACAGCTCCCGACGCGTGATCGAGACGAACGGCGGGGTGCTGGTCGAGCGCTTCACCAAGCTCGAGAACCACGGCGGCGGCGAGGCGCTGCGCTTCCGCATCGATCTCGCCGGCCCGGAATGCGCGGCGTTGGGACGCCGCAGCAGGCCGGGATCATGACTGCATCGCAAAACTGGACGAGAGGAGACTTCTTTATCGATCCGGTGATATCCAACTGTTCGGGGCCGGCCTCCGCATTCAGGGAACGCTGGGCGGTGGCTGCTACAAACAGCCCTGCCGGTCTGGGGACAGACATCCGCGATGAGTGACGCATCACGAAGAAAAGTTGTCGACCTCTTCTCTGGTGCAGGCGGAATGAGCTACGGCTTCCACCGGCACCCGGAGCGCTTCGAAATGATCGGGGCGGTCGATTTCGAGAAAGGCAAACCGGGCCGCGGCAAGAGTCCCGGAACCTCGACGGCTTGCAATCCAACCTATGCGCGGAACATTGGCATCGAGCCGAAGAACGCGAACCTGGACGGTCTCTCCCCCGGTAATTACCGCGCCGAGATAGGCGTGGAGGGGGGCGAACTGGAGGTTCTCATCTCCTGCGCCCCGTGCACGGGTTTTTCGCAGAAGAACGCGACCAACCACATCGACGACGACCCGCGCAACCTGCTCGTCGAAAGAACCGCAGATTTCGTTGCCGAGTTCATGCCAGAGTTCCTCGTGATGGAAAACGTCAAGGAGCTGCTGAACGGCAATCAGCGGCATCATTTCGAGACGCTGCGGAGGCGCCTGGAAGAGGAGCTGGGATATTCCGTTTGGGCCGAAATTCATGATTTGTCGGCCTACGGCCTCCCCCAGCGTCGGATCAGAGCTCTCGTGATAGCGCGACGTGACGGTCTGGTGATCGGCATACCCCCGGGCACCGAGAAGCTGCGAACGGTGCGTGATGCCATCGGGCACCTTCCGCCGATCGAAGCTGGCGAGCAGCACCCGACGATCCGATGCACACCGCTCCGCGCAACACGAAAAAGGTAATGGATCGCATCCGCGCGATTCCGAAGGACGGCGGCTCGTGGGCGGACATCATGAACGATCCCGCGCGGCCGGAAGACGAGAAGCGTTATCTGTTGATTCCCGCGATGTTCCGCGCGCGCCCCGGCTCCTTTCCGGACGTATACGGCCGTCTGTGGTGGGACCGACCGGCGATCACCGTCACGCGCGAGTAAGGCTACGTTGGCAACGGCCGGTACGTCCACCCAGAGCAGGACCGGTTGCTCAGCGTCCGTGAAATGGCGCTGCTGCAGGGGTTTCCGCCGGATTATCATTTCGAGGGGCCGTTGACGGCGAAATACAACCAGATCGGCGATGCGGTGCCGCCGATGATTTCGGTGCTGGTGGCGCGGCAGATTGCGCGGGTGCAAACGGGGATGTCGAACTTGGAACGGGAGCTCGCCGCTCGTGACGGGCAGTATCTGTTGACGTTGAAGGAGCAGGGGGCGCTCTACATGACCGAACCCCAGTTGACCGCCGATGGATAGAGCTGCGTCGCGCTCCCGCGGCTGCCGGGCTACAGGTTGTGGATGTGGGATGGCGAGTTCTGCGGCAGCATCGGGTTTCGGTGGCAGCCGGGCACCGAGGCGTTGCCCCCTACCTGCCTGGGGCACATCGGCTACGGCGTGGTTCCGTGGAAGCGCGGCCGTGGCTATGCGACCGCCGCGTTACGGATGCTGCTGCCGCACGCGCGGCGGGAGGGGCTCGGCTACGTCGAGTTCACGACAGACCTGGGGAATCACAGCTCCCGACGGTAATCGAGGCGAACGGCGGGGTGCTGATCGAGCGGTTTGCCAAGCTCGAGAGCCAAGGCGGCGGCGAGGGATTACGCTTCCGCATCGATTGGGGTGCCGCACACCGCATT
>JBBSMO010000449.1:0-3109 GCA_038233155.1 Longimicrobiales bacterium | reverse complement strand
GGGTACTGTTTCTCGGCAAGCAGGACACCGTCGCCGAGCTGCTCGGGTGCGCCGATCTGTTCCTGCTGCCGTCGGAATCCGAGTCGTTCGGCCTGGCGGGGCTCGAGGCCCTGGCCCGCGGCGTACCGGTGATCGCGACCGCGGTCGGGGGCCTTCCGGAAGTGGTAAGCGACGGTGTCAACGGGGCATTGGCTCCCGTGGGTGATGTCGCGGCGATGGCCGCCGCTGGCATCCGGCTGTTGCGAAACTCCGCGCTGTGGGAGCGTACCAGCCGTGCCGCCCGCGCCGCGGCCGTCGAACGATACAGTGCGGCGCGGGTGGTGCCTATCTACGAAGAACTTTATCGCGAGGTGGTGACGGGCAAGCAGGCGGCTGCCGGGCGCGCACAGTCCGCGGGGCAGGGCGCATGACTTGGTGGGAGGCGATCGTCCTCGGTGTGGTGCAGGGGCTGACGGAGTTCTTTCCTGTATCCAGCTCGGGACATCTGGTTCTGACGCAGCGGCTGCTGGGACTCGCCATGCCCGGCATCTTCTTCGATGTCGCTCTGCACGTGGCGACGTTGCTCTCCGTGCTGATCGTCTACCGCGACACCATCATCCGCCTCTTCAACGGGCTCACGCGCCGGGGCGAGGAGGGCAGTTGGCCGTACCTGCTGAAGCTCGGCCTAGCCACCCTCCCGGCGGTGGCTGTTGGCCTCACGCTCGAGGACTTCGTGAGCGCGCGCTTCGATGATCCCGTCTTCGCCGGCAGCATGATCCTGGTGACGGGCTGCGTAGTATGGAGCTCCCGTTGGGCGCGCGGCATTGCGCGTTTCGGCTTGGCCGAGTTCCTACCGCTCGCGATAGCGGCCGTCTTTTCCCTGCTCGCGGGCACCATCCTGCCCTTTGTGCTCGTGCTGGGGCTGGAAGCGCTGGTGATGACCGTCGCCTGGTACACGGCGCGCGCGCACGGAGCCACGGAACAGCCGACCTGGGGTGGCGCCGCCATCATGGGCTTCGCACAGGCGATCGCAATTCTGCCCGGAATCAGCCGTTCGGGGAGCACCGTCATCGCCGGACTCTGGCGCCGCCTGGATCCGGTCGCAGCCGCCGAGTTCTCCTTTCTCATGTCGGTGCCTGCCATACTAGGCGCCGCGGTGCTGCAGCTTCCCGAGGCGATGGAAACCGGCATTGGGGTCCCCGTGCTGCCGCTCGTGCTCGGGTTCATAGCCGCCGGGGTGAGCGGGGTATTCGCCATTCGCTTCTTTGTGGCGCTGCTGAAACGACAAAACTTCTATATCTTCGCTTGGTACTGCTGGGCGGCGGCGGGACTCTTCCTCCTCTTCGAGCGGATCGGGTGAGCGGCGAAGGGGCAACGGACAGTCTGCTCCGCCGGGCACTGGCCGAAGATGTCGGCGCCGGCGACTGGACCACCCTCTGGACGGTGCCCGAGGCGGCGCAGGGCGATGCCGTGATCGTAGCCAAGGCGCCGGGGGTGATCGCTGGTAGCGGTGTAGCCGCGGCCGTTTTCAGATCGGTAGATGCGGATCTCGATACCCGCGTGGTCGTGTGCGATGGCGCCGCCGTCGAGCCCGGTGATCTGGTGATGCGGGTGAGCGGTCGCACACGCTCGATTCTGACTGCCGAGCGTGTCGCGCTCAACTTCCTGCGGCACCTCTCGGGGATCGCAACGCTTACGCGCGCCTTCGCGGATGCGGTTGCGGGCACCGGCGCCCGCATCCTCGACACCCGCAAAACCGCGCCCGGCCTGCGACAGCTCGAAAAGGCCGCGGTGGTCGCGGGCGGCGGGACCAACCACCGTTTCGGGCTGCACGACATGCTGCTGCTCAAGGAGAACCATATTGCAGCGGCCGGCGGAATCGAGGCCGCATTAGAAGCGGTGCGCAAGCGAAACGCACGCGGGCTGCCGGTAGAGGTCGAGACACGCTCGCTGGATGAGGTGGACCAGGCGCTGCGTCGAGGCGCGGACCGCATCCTCTTCGACAACATGCCGCTGGAAATGCTGCGCGCGGCGGTGCAGCGGGTTCAGAATGCAGGTGCGCCGCGCCCGCAGACCGAAGCGTCCGGTGGCGTGACGCTGGATTCCGTCCGCGCCATCGCGGAGACCGGAGTGGACTTCATCTCCGTCGGCGCCCTGACTCACTCCGCTCCTGCGTTAGACATGTCACTTCTCTTGGAGGGCGGTGACGGCCGTTGATCGTCCGGCCACTGAATGGCGGGGGCGTACGGCGCCCGAATGGGCAGCGGTTTTCGGAACGCCGGAAGTGCATCTGTTCCGCAGCGCCGGCTCGACCAACGCCGTGGCGCGCGCTCTCGCAGAGCGCGGCGCTCCGCCTGGCACGACAGTCATCGCGGATGAGCAGACCGCCGGCCGTGGCCGGCATGGCCGCAGTTGGAGTTCGCCGCCCGGAGCAGGTGTCTGGATGTCCGTGCTGATGGAACCCGCCGCTGCGCCCGCGCTGCTCCCGCTCCTGCTGGCGGTTCGGGTCGCCGAGCGGCTGGCCGCGCTCGAGCCAGGCTTGGACATCGCCGTGAAATGGCCGAACGATCTGCTCGGCGGCGGCCGCAAGCTAGGCGGAATCCTCTGTGACGCACAGTGGTCCGGCGATACGATGACGGGCCTGGTCGCCGGGATCGGCATCAACGTTTCGCAACAACCGGCAGACTTCCCGCCCGAGGTGTCAGCAACCGCCACTTCGCTGCACGGCCTCGGCGCCGGCGCGCCGCGGCACGCTGAGGTCGCCATCGCCGTTCGGGCGGCGATCTCGGAGGTGGCGCGCATAGGCTGCAGCGGCTGGCCCGCCGCGCTCAAGACTGCTTGGCCGCAGTGGGACGCGCTCGCCGGTAATCTGGTCAGAGTCGCGGCGGACGACGGCAGAACCATTTGCGGGACGGCCCGCGGGATCGATGCGGCGGGCGCCTTGCGCGTCGTGGACGAGCAGGGGAGAGAGCACGTCGTCCAGAGGGGCACCGTGCGGCGGACACAAGGTTTGCATGCGTAGGACGAAACAGTTGGCGACTGTTTTTCGCTTCGCTGCAGATCTCCCCGGCTCCCGCGGGGGAGGTGGGAAGGGAGCGGGGATTCTTGGCAGGGAGAGAAACGGTATCGC
>JBBSMO010000448.1:0-3112 GCA_038233155.1 Longimicrobiales bacterium | reverse complement strand
TCCTTTTGTCCCGGCCTGATCGGCCGCAACCGAACCTACCTGGATCTGCTGGAACTGGCGCGCGATCTCCTGCGCATCCAACTGTACTATCGCGACCAAGGCTACTACGGCACCCGCGTCGAGCCATCCGTCTCCGCTCTCGGCGGCGACAACATCGCCCTGCGCTTCACCATCTTCCCCGGCGACGAGGTGACCCTCCGCGAGCTGGACGTCGAGGGGACCGACAGCATCTTGAACGCTGCGCGGCTCGACAGCCGGCTGCCCCTTCGCGTTGGAGAGCCCTTCAGCCGGATCGGCTTCCTTTCGTCCGCAGATACGGTGCGCTCGCTGCTGCAGCAACGGGGCCACGTGTACGCCGATGTGCTGCGCAACTACTCGATCGATACCATTGCGGATGTTGCGGAGGCGCAGTTCGTCGCGTTGCCCGGTCCCGTGGTGCAGGTGGACAGTGTCCTGGTACTTGGCGCGGAACGCCTCGGCAGGAACACCGTTCTGCAGCAGCTCGCCTTCGGCGAGGGAGATACTCTCCGCCTGGCTGAACTCAACCGCAGCCAGCGCAACCTGTACGCGCTCGACTTCGTCAGCTTCGCCAGTGTCGAAATCGCGCCGGATTCTCTGCAGGCGCTGCCCGACAGCAGCCTCGCCACCGTCTTGGTGCGGATTGTCGAGGCGCCCAAGTACCTGGTAGATGCGACCGCGGGGTTTGGCACCATCGACTGCATCCGCACCGGGGCGCGCTGGGTAAACCGCAACTTTCGCGGGGGCGCCCGCCGGCTCGAACTCGGCGGCACGGTATCTAAAATAGGCGTCGGCGAACCAGCGGACTTCGGGCTCGAGAGCGGCCTGTGCCGCGCCCTAGAGGACGACCCGTTCAGCGAAGAAATCAACTTTGGCCTCACCGCCAACTTCCAGCAGCCCCGCCTCTTCGGGACCCGCACCGCCTTGGGTGTCGGTTTGCACGCCGAGCGCCAGTCGGAGCTCAAAACCTACCTGCGCGAATCGGTGGGTGGCCGCGTCACCGCGAGCCGGGTGATTGGACCCGTTCTCGCGGGCCTTAGTGCCCAGGTACAGCGCGGCTCGACCCAGGCGCCGGACGCGGTCTTCTGCATCGGCTTCGACCTGTGCAGCCCACTGGACGTGCAGCAGCTCACGGAGCCGCGCTGGTCCAATACTCTTGGGCTCAGCACCATCTGGGACCGTACCAGTGGTGCACCCTTTACTGTGCGGGGCGTTCAGGTGCGCGGCAATGTGGTTTGGTCATCTGAACTGCTCGGCTCCGACGACCGCTTCCTGCGCCTGCTTGCCGACGGTGCCGCCTACCGCGAGGTGCGGCCGGGGTGGGTGCTCGCGGGGCGCCTGCAGGCAGGTTCCTTCCTGTCCGGCACGCTCGACCCGCGCACCGGCTTCATCCCCCCCGAGCAGCGATTCTACGCCGGCGGGCCCAACAGCGTCCGCGGTTTCGAGCGCAACGCCCTGGGGCCGAGGGCGTACGTGCTCGACGCCCTCGAGATCAATGCGGATGGCGACACCACGAACCTGCGGAGCGCCGCTGCTTCGGCCACGGGGGGCACCGAGATCGCCGTCGGCTCGCTCGAGCTGCGGATCCCGTCGCCCCTGTTCGCCGAATACCTGCGCCTGGCTGGCTTTGTGGACGCCGGCCAGGTTTGGGCGCCCGGCACGCGCGCTACCAGCCAGACTCTGCGCGTCACGCCCGGCGCCGGGTTGCGGTTCACCACCCCCATCGGCCCCATTCGTCTGGATGTCGCCTACAACCCCTACGGCGCCCAGCCCGGCCCGCTCTTCCTGGTAGATGAGAACAACAACCTCGAACTGATCCGGCGCACTTTCGAGCCGCAGGCCCGCGGTTTTCTGGACCGGCTGCAGTTCCAATTCGCGGTGGGGCAGGCGTTCTGATGCCGCCCCGAAGCGGACTGCGCCGTGCCGGGCTGATCCTGGGCGGCGTTCTCATGGGGCTCGGCGGTCTCGGTCTCGGCCTTTGGCTGTACTTTCGAAATGCCCAGTTCGAAGCCTTGCGGGGAGATTTGGCACAGGAGCTCGGTCTCCCCGCCGGCGTATTCGAGATCGAAGCCATCCCTCCCAGCGGCCTGGTTCGCGTGTCCGTTCGCGATGTCGCCCTTGTAGACGAGCAGGGGGATACCATGCTGGTGGCCCCGCAGCTTCGCCTCCGCTTAGGTGCGGTGCCGCTCATCCCCGGCACGCCCATAGAGGTGCAGGACGTAGAGATCATCGACCCCACACTTCACCTGGTGCGGGAGCCGGACGGCGGATGGAACGTGTTCGGCGCGCTCGTCGCATCCGCCGGTGGCAACGAGGTAGATTCGCCCGTCGAGGAGGGGCGGCCGCTGTTCCTGCGCAACGTCCGTATTCGGCACGGCCGCGCCCGCATCCTCACCGAGTGGGAGCCGGAAGAGGGCGAACCGGTCCCGGAGCTTGTCAACCTCGTTCAGTTCCGTGGCCGCACCATGCAGGTGCGATCGCTTCGCGACCTGAATGCGACTCTTCCTCTGGTGCGGGTAGGAGGAACACAGGGATGGCGGGTAGAGATCGGCAACCTCGAGGCGCAGTTGCTCGACCCGGATGTGCGCGTGGCGGAGCTGCGCGGCAGTCTGGAAGCGGAGGGCGAAGACGGGGTTCGCTTCGCTATCAGCACGCTCCGCCTTCCTGATTCGGAGCTGCAGGGCAGCGGGCTGGTGCGCTTTGTTGAAGGGGAAGATGTGCCCCGGCTGGATGTGAGCCTCGGCACCTCGACCATAGCCCTGTCCGATTTGCGGTGGTTCGCCCCTTCGCTCCCCGCTGCCGGGCAGGTGCAGCTCTCCCTCGATGCCCGCACGCGCGACGATGGCCGTTTGGTGCTGGCCGCCCGCGAGATGACCGCCACTGGCTACGCCTCCGAACTCCGTGGCTCTGTGCAGCTTCTGGTGGGGGGCGGTGCGGCGCCGGCCATCGTTTCCAGCGATCTGGCGCTCGCCCCATTGGATCTGCGCGTGCTCGAGGCCTTCGGGTTGCAGGAGCGCTTCCCGTACGCGGGCGAGGTGCGCGGCAGCATCCGCGACGCGGCGGGCGAGGCGGGCGGGCCCATGCAGGTAGATCT
>JBBSMO010000447.1:0-3120 GCA_038233155.1 Longimicrobiales bacterium | reverse complement strand
TGCACGCGGCCACCCAGCATGAACGCGAGCGCGCTCTTGCCCAGGAACGGGGCGTCGTAGTTCGGACGGCGCAGCCATTCGGTAGCGCGCGGCGCCGGGAAGATCTGACGCAGCGCACCGTGGATGTGCAGCAGGTAGCTGATCCGCTCGAGCGTATCCGGCGAGAGCGACGCCGGCGGATTGCGGCGCCAGTTGTCCAGCGTGCTGGTCGAGCGGAGCCCGAGCAGCGTCGCGAGCTCGGCGCGCGTGAGCTCCCAGCGCTCGGTCAGCCGCAAGGCCGCCCGAGCACCCGCTCCTGCGGCGGCGGGCGAGTCGACAGACGGGAGTACTGCTGAGGCAACCGTGGTCATCGGGCTCTCCAAAGTTGGACGTGTAGAGAATATACCAACCAATCGTGGGCAGGTCAACGGCCCGGCGCGGGTACCGCGGCCGCCAAACCTCCGGGGCGCCGTATGGATCAACTGCGGCTCGACCCGGACGTGCGAAAGGTGTTCCCGGACGCGCAGTCCGTCAACGAGGCACTCCGGGCGCTAGCGCAGATCATCGAACGACGCAACGCCGCGGCGTAGCCCGCTGCCCCCAGGGCAGGTTCCTCTGTGCGGTGCCGGTTGCACGGGCCTTCGCACTGCAAGCTCGGCGTGCACGCCCCGCAGGGCCGTTCCCCGCGGCCTCACCTCCCCGCCCGCAAGCTCGGCGCACACTCCCCAGGCCCTCACCCCCGCCTCGCAAGCTCGGCACCCCCTCTCCCAATTCTGGGAGAGGGGGAGAACTGCACCGGCCGCTTCAACATTCCCGAGGCCTAGAGCGGCCGCGCGTAGGCCGTTCCTGGGCCTGGACGCTCGAGCTGAGCCTGACGTTGGTGGCGAACTCGCATAGCCCATACATCCTCGGCCACAACGAGGTAGAGAATGCGGTATTCGGCGAAGAGAGCGTTTCGCACATCGCGCCCCCACGCGCTCCTCTCGGGAGCGTACGGGTGTCGCTCTGCGAGGGTACGGAGGGCGGCGAGCGTTTCCTCCAACATCGCGAACCAACTCTCGGGGTAGCCGGGCGCGATCTCGCCGCTCCCCTCCAGCTTGCGCAGGCGCGCGAAGTGCCTCTCGACATCGTCCTCCAGGCGAGGCGCCAGGAGAATGGCGAAGTCTCTCAACGAGCGGGCATCCCCATTCCAAGACGCTCCCGAAGAGCCGCGAGCGCTTCTTCTACCGAACGCCCCGCGCCGCGCTCCAACTCGGCATAGGCTTGATCAAGAGCGTTCAGTGTTTCGAGGTCTTCGAGCCGCTCGCGCAGGGCGCGGTTCTCTTCTCGCAGCTTTTCTGCTTCCTCGGCTTCTCGCTCGAAGCTCCGCACGTCTTGCAGAACGAGTTCCGGCGTACCATTGATCGTGAGTACTTCAGGACGTCCTGTTGCCCGCAAGTGCTGATGGTGACCCTTGTGGTTGCGCAAGAAGTCGGTGATAGGGCGGATGTCTTCAGACCGGAACATAGAAAAATCAGCTTTTGGGTTGTATCCTCATTGATGGTAGTATGCTATTCCGGGCCGCGATGTGCCGCAACCCGGTACAGACGCCCCGCCGGGGCGTCTCTGCTGTTCGCTTGCGCACTCCCGCACTCCGCACTCGCGCAGAGCGCGCCGCCTGTGTTACTGTCCGGAAGGCGAACTCTATCGGCGGAAACCGCGGAAGTTGCCGGTGTGCGGTCGTGTCCGTCGCGCCGGACCCCATGCGAACTATGCAAATACCTACAACACCAGCAGGTCGTCTGCCGGGTGCTGATCTCGTCGAGAAAGGCTTGGATGATTTGCGGGAGGGAACGGCTTCCATCGAGGCCCTGCTCGTATCCATCGGCCGCCCCCGCCTCCTGCGGCTCGGCTTCGATGTGCCCGCACATTTCGACCGCCCGGAGCAGAGGTTGTATGAAGCCTTAGCCGCGGATGAACCGGACACCGCGCACTCCCGCTACAATGCGCTGGTGCGGCGCCTGGTGAGCTTCGAGCGAGCGGCGGAGTGCGCGCGATAGCGGACGCGAGCCGGGTCCGCGAGCTGATGCGCGCTCTAGGCCGCACGGCGCGGGAGCCCGCATCCATCTATTTGACCGGGGGCGCAACGGCGGTCCTCCACGGCTGGCGGCCTACCACCGTAGAAGTAGATCTGCGGTTCGAGCCCGAGCGGGATGAGCTGTTCCGCGCACTGGCGGAGCTGAAGGAGAGGCTGAGCATCAACTTGGAACTGGCCTCTCCGCAGGAGTTCGTCCCTGTCGCCACCGACTGGCGCAGCCGCAGTCCGTTCATCGGCAGGGAAGGGCGGCTTTCCTTTTTTCACTTCGATCCGCACGCGCAGGCGCGATCCAAAGTCGAGCGCCACCACGCGCAAGATGTAGACGACGTCCAGGCGATGCTCCGGCTGGGGCTGATCACAGCCGAAGGAATGCTGCGCTATTTCGAGCGCGTTGAGCCGCGTCTGTTCAGATACCCGGCCATCGACGCCGCATCGCTCCGGCAAGCGGTCGAAGATGCTTTCGGCCCGGCCGCGGCAGCCGGGGACGAGCTGCCGCCAGCGCCGCCGGAGCCTGGAAGCGAAGCGCCTGCCGCCCACACTCCCCGTACAGACGCCCCGCCGAGGCGTCTCTGCAGTGCACTTCCGCACTCCCGCACTCCCGCACTCCCGTCCCTACGCCGCTATCGTCACGTACGCCGATTCGCTGCTGGGTTCCGGCACGGGATAGCCCTCTATGCGCAGACCTTCTATGTGCAGCTCCAGCGCCTCTTGCATGCTGGCCTTCACCGCATCCACGGTCGGGACCCGTGCTGGCGCAGCCGGGCACATCCGGCGAAAAGGCGGAGTAGCCAGTCTCGGTTTGCTCGACGACCACTAGGTAGCGCTTCATGGTTTCAACCCCGCTTGCTTGAGGATGCTGTTCAGCGTTCGGCTGCCGCGGGTGCGGGCCAGAAACCAGTCGTCCCGCTCGATGAGACGGATCACCTCACGAACATTCACCCCCGGATGATACCGTGGCCAACCGGAGAGTCGCAAGATGGTTGGTCGGCTACCGACCGGATCGTTGAGGCCTCGCCGCCCGGCCCTCACCCCCCGGCGCCTCTCCCTCAGCCGGCGCCCCCGCC
>JBBSMO010000446.1:0-3126 GCA_038233155.1 Longimicrobiales bacterium | reverse complement strand
TCACGGCGAGCACATCCGCCGGTTCGCTAGTTCCGGCGTTGTAGCAAGGACCATGGGGGAGCGCGCCGAGATCTTCGGCCGCCGCCGTGACGGCGAGGAGTTCCCGGCGGAGGCTTCCATCTCGCGGCTAGAAATCGGCGGGCAGCGTTTCTACACGGCTGTGCTGCGTGACATCACCGAGCGGAAGGCGGCGGAAGCGGAGATCGCGGCTCTGCTCGTACGCGAGCGTAGCGCCCGGGGAGAGGCGGAGGCTGCGGCTCGCGCGCGGGACGACATCCTCCGCATCGTATCGCACGACTTGGGCACACCGCTGAGCGCCATCGCGGTGGCGACCTCGGTGCTGCTGCGGATTCTGCCCGCCGACATCCCGCGACTCGAGGACGCCCGCTCGACATCACCAGCATTCGCCACCTGGCGGAGGCGATGCAGCGGCTGCGGCAGGACTTGCTGGATGCGGCGAGCATAGACGCGGGGCAGCTTTCGGTAGACCCGCTCCCGCGCGAGGCCGCGTACCTGGCGGACGGTGTAATGGAATGGTTCGAACCCTTAGCCGCGGAGCAATCGCTCAGTCTATCGCTTCAACTGGACCCTGCGCTCCCGCCTGTCATGGCGGATCATGATCGCGTACTGCAGGTGCTGGGGAACCTGGTCGGCAACGCCATCAAGTTCACCCTCCGCCGCTGGCAAAATCACCCTCTCGGTGATGGCCGTACCGGAAGGCGTGCGCTTCGATGTGACCGACACCGGTCCCGGGATCGCTCCGGACGACCTGCCCCACATCTTCGACCGTTTCTGGAGGACGCGCGACGGCAACCGTACCGGCGCCGGCTTGGGGCTCGCCATCGCGAGGGGGATCGTGGAAGCCCACGGCGGGCGGATGTGGGCGGAGAGCGAGCCGGGAGAGGGCAGCAGCTTTCGCTTCATCCTCCCGGCGGCTACCGCAGCGGCGGCGGTGTCTCCTTCGCCTTGAGCAGGCCGGTGCGCAACGGAGCTGGATCAGCTCCGAGCGGTGAGTCAGTCCGAGCTTCTGCATCAGCCGCGACCGGTAGGTTATCGACGGTCTTCGGGGATAGAAAGAGCTTTTTGCCGATTTCGGTCGAGCTGAAGCCTCCCGCAGTGAAGCCGAGTACCTCGTGTTCGCGCTCGCTGAGCGCCTCGAGCGGGTCTGCGTTGCCCGCTTCCTCGACCATTCGATAGCCGCGCAGCAGCAGCTTGGTGGCGCTAGGATAGAGGAAGACTTCGTTGCGCGCGACGGTGCGGATCGCCTCGATCAGCTCGGTATCCGCTCCTGTCTTCTGCACATACCCGCTGCCGCCGGCCTCGAGCACCGGCAGCAGGTACTCCTCTTCCGCATGGGAGGTCAGGACCAGCACCTTGACCTCGGGCGCGATCTCAATGATTTGCCGGAGCGCCTCGAGGCCGCCCATGCCGGGCATGCCCAAGTCCATGACGACGACGTGGGGGCGCATCGAGCGCGTCCGCTCGACTGCCTCTTCGCCCGTTCCAGCCTCGCCAACCACATCGAGATCTTCCTCGAGGCTGAGCAGCGCTTTAAGCCCGCCCCGGAGAACGGAGTGGTCGTCTACCAGCAGCACTCGAATCTGATCGGTCATGGGGCACGAGCGATGAAATGACGGAGTACGAGAAGCGCCGGGATAGCCGGAGCGGTGCGCTCCGGCAACGTAACCGCCGGCGCCGCGGCAATCCAGGGCTCGGTCACGGTGCCGCGGGCGTCGCGGCGCGGCCGGTGATTTCCTGCACCGCAATTCGGAAGAGCAATTCGCGGTGCGGTGTGGGGTCGTCGTTGCGAAAGGTCTCGGGGATTAGGGTGCGCAGCAGTGCCACGCCTCTCATCCAGGTTTCCTGCTGCCAACTGGCGCCGTCGCGCGAGATCACGTAGAAGCCGCCGTGCACCACCACGCTCTGCCACTGGAACAAGCCCTCGATTTCGTCCACTTCGAAGGCGACCGGCCACCACTCCTCGCCGGTCATTTCAATCTTGGTGCCGTACGAGGTGCGCCCGTAGATTCAGCCATCGGCGTACACGTAGTGGACGGGCTCGATGTCCACCCGGTTGTCACGCGCGTAGGCGAGCCGGCCCACATGGTTGCGGGCGAGCAGCGCCTCGGTCTCCGCCTCGTTCAACGCCCGGATTACCGGCTTGGCCTCGGTGCTCATTGCAACACCCCTCTGATTCGGGTGGAAAACGTTGTGGCGCGGCCGTGTTCAGGCCGGGATCGCGTGCAGCCCGGGCCCGCCGGGAATGGCGTCAGCCCCCGCGGACGCGATGCGGGCGTTCGGGATGACCAGCACGCTGCAGATAGTGGCGCGGACCGTAGCCTCCGCAACGCTTCCGAGCACCATGCGGCTCATCCCGGTGCGCGCGTGTGTACCCATCACTAGCAGGTCCGCATCCCAATCCGCACTTTCCGCGATGATCTCCTTGGGCGGGTCGCCCACCCGTACGCGCGGCTCGAACTCCGCGCCGGCGATAGACGCTTCGCCGAGAAATTCATCCAGCTCGCGCTTCGCAGCCGACGCCAGTTGATCGTAGCGCAGCGGCGGCGGCAACGAAGCATCGTACCAGGCGACGAACAGTGCGCGCAGCGCAGGGTCGTGTCCAAACATCCCGTGGACGAGGTCGAGACCCACCTTGTGCACGCTCGCTCCCAGTTCCGACAGATCGGTAGCGAAAAGCACACGCCGCACCGGATGCACCAGCGGCGGGCGCAGAACGAGCACGGGGACGCCCGAACGCCGCAGCACCCGCTGCGCCGTCGTCCCTAGAATAGTGCGACTCAAGGTCCCGCGGCGCGTAGGGCCGACAATCAGCAGGTTAGCGTTCAGCTCGCCGGCCACATCGGCTAACCCAGAGCCGGCTGTGCCCGCAACGGCGCGGCAATCGACACGGCCGCTAGGAGTGAAGCTAGCGACGTTGGCCTCGAGCCGCGCCTGCACCTGGTTCGTGTACTGGCGCATCATGTCGCCGTCGCGATGCCCGAGGTTGGCGTAGGTGTCCCAAACCAGCGACGTGACCTCGAACATGTGCACCAGGTGCAGCCGCGCGTTCAGCGAATCCGCCAGTTCGAGAACGGGCAAGAGCAAAGTGTCTTCCCGGTCCAGCGT
>JBBSMO010000445.1:0-3130 GCA_038233155.1 Longimicrobiales bacterium | reverse complement strand
CGATGGCCATGATCGCCGAGCAAGCAGGCGGCCTCGCCTCGACCGGGCGGGGGCGGGTGCTCGAGATCCAGCCGGAGTCAGCCCACCAACGGACGCCGCTGTTCATCGGCAGCGCGCAAATGGTGAGGCACGCGGAAGAGGTTCTGGATGGTGAAGCGTGAGCCGGATTGCGGATTGCGGATTGCACGCCCCCCCTTTGTCCCTGTAGTCCGGTGCATGAAGTGCAGCGCCATGCCGGGGGAGAGGGAGAAAAGCTGCTGCCGGATGCTGTGCTCCCCCTCTCCCTCCTTGGGAGAGGGGGCCGGGGGGTGAGGGCGGCTGCAGCGGCCAGCAACGCTACTGGCGCTGTTCCTCGCGACCCGCGACCCGAGACTCGCGACTATCGACTACCGCCTGAACATCCTCCGCCACCGAGCGCAGATGCAGATCGCGTTGCGGGAAAGGGATCTCGATGCCTGCTTCGCGGAAGCGGTGGTCGATCTCGGTTAGCAGGGCGCTTCGCATGAGAGGGCGGTCGATCACGTGGCGGACCCAGACGCGTAGCTCAAAATCGAGCGAGCTGTCGCCGAAGCCCATGAACAGCGCGATCGGTGCGGGGTCGTCGAGCACTGCATCGTGGCCGTCGGCGACTGATTTCAGGATGCCGAAGACCTTTTCGAGATCGCTGCCGTAGGCGACGCCGACGGCGAGCACCAGGCGGGTGACGGGGTTTGACAACGTCCAGTTGGTCACCTTTTCGGAGACCAGGTCACCATTCGGCACGATCATCTCAGATTGGTCGAAGGTCACCATAACGGTCGAGCGCAGGCCTATCTTTTTGATGCTGCCCCAGGTGCCGTCCACGACCACCGTATCTCCCACGCGCACTGGCCTCTCGAAGAGCAGGATCAGGCCGCTGACGAAGTTGTTGACGATGTTCTGCAAGCCGAAGCCGATACCGACACCTAGAGCGCCAACCACAATGGCGAAATTCTGCAGTTGAAAGCCGATCGCGCTGAAGGCGAATAGCACGCCGAAGACGATCAGCGCATAGTGCAGCAGGGTGTTGATCGAGTCGCCGACGCCCGCATCCAGCTCCCAGCGCCCGTAGACCTCGCCGCGCAGGAAGACGCGAATCACCCAGGAGGCCACGGCGGCGATGTAGATCGCGAGTGCAGCGAGCAGCACCCGGCCGACGGAAATTTCGAGGCTCCCGATCGTGAAGCCGGCATCTATAATCGCGTTCCACGTTTGCACCGGCGAAGGAGTGATCTCCCACACGTCCAGGATGTACAGCGCGGTGGCAATCACCAGGACCACCTGCAGCAGCCACACGAGGCGCTCGGTCAACGGGTACCCGATGCGGCGGAGGAAGCGGAAGCGCCCCGACGGTTCGGTGCTGAGCAGCGTCTGCAGGCCGGTGCGGGCGAGCAGGACGAGGAAGATGACCACGAACACCGCAAAGGCGCTCGATATAGTCGATTGCACTACCCAGCGGGCTAGTGAAGCGAAGCCGAGAATTTCTGCGCCCAGCACGAACCCCCAGACGCCGGCCCCCGTGCGCACGATCCAGGTGAAGACCTTGTCCTCGGGTGTGAAGCGTTCGTTGCGCCGGGCGATGACCCAGAACATCATCATCGCGGCAAAGGCACTTGCGGCGAGCCAGATGCGGAAGAGCGGGAGCGGAAAGGAGATAGCCTGCAGAGCCAGGAAAACCGGATAAAAGCCGGCCACTAGGTAGACGAGCAGCCGCTTGCGCGGGTTGCGGAACATGCCCGTTGCCAGCAGCGCACCCGATGCGGCGAGCGTCGTCCAGACCAGCAGATCCCACAGTGGCGGTGCGAGCCCGAAGCGCGGCCCCACCACCGCCAGGCCTACGAAGACGCCGATCGCCCACGGGTGGTTCAGCATGCCTCGCCAGCCTGCCGCCGCGTCCGCCGCGCGCCGCAGGCGGAGCGTAAGCAGGGCGAGCGCGAGAACCGCGGCGAACTGCAGGAGGATCAGCGCGAGGTGCGTGCGCAGAAAGGCGGCTCCGACAGGCTCTGTCGCGCGCAGGCCCGCGCCGATCCGCGGAATCAGGTCGTCGTCCAGCAGACCGACGAAACCGGACGAGAAAAGCACGGGCTGGTCCCGCTCGAGTAGCGCTTCGCGGCGGCGGTTGCGGATGTCGCCGGTGCGTTCCAGAATCTCCTGGTTCTGCCTGCGAAAGCTGTCCGTCTCCCGCTGCAGGGCGAGCACCGTCGGCACCAGGTTCGAGATCCGCTCTCGCACCTGCTCGATGCGGGCGAAGGCGCGAGCGAACTCGGATTCGAGCAGCGGAAAGTCGGGATCGGAGCGGAGGGTGTCGCGCCATGCGAGCCAGAACTCGAGGCGGTCCGTCCAGGTAGCGCGCACCTCGCTCAGCTCCTCGAGCCTCCCGGCGATGTCGCCGAGCAGCGCCTTGAGCCTGGCATCCTGCGCCAGAGCCTGGTCTTGCAACCGCGAGATGCGCTCGGGGCGCACATAACCCTCGTCCGTCACCGCATCGAGCTGCTCGCGCAACTCGGCTTCCCTTGCCCGGTTGGCGTCCACCCGCTCGCCCAAGGAACCAAGGTCGGCTAGGCGCGCAACGCGCCGCTCGGCACCTTCCGCCGAGTCCGCAACAGCTAGGGCGCGGGAGGCAACTTCATAGGAACCGGGGAATGCCGGCGCCGCGGTGTCGGCCGGCGCCCCGGCGGTATCCGCCGGGGGCGCTTCTACGAGTTGCGGAAGCTGCGCTGCCAACCCGGCGGGCAGCAGCAGCGCCACAAGGGAGAGCGCCAACATCGTACGCAACGAGTGCATCGGGTGCAGGATCATGGCCCCAAGGATACAGCCTGCACGCTGGTCCCGCGAGGGCGAGCCCCTGTGCAGGCTGCCCAGCCGCACCCCCCTTCCCGGACCCTTCCCCCGCAAGGGGGGAAGGGAGAACCGCGAGACCAATGGCCGCTCCGTCCGCAAAGGAGACCTTGTGTAGGGCCAGCCGCGACTTCAGTCGTCCGGCGTCACCCGAGGTCCACCTCACTCACATGTCGTTCTCCCCCTTTCTTCCAGAGCCGGAAGGCTCACCCCTTCCCAGAGAGATTCCCATACCCCCTGCCCTCAGTCTGGCGGCTGCCCCAGCGGGAGTATT
>JBBSMO010000444.1:0-3130 GCA_038233155.1 Longimicrobiales bacterium | reverse complement strand
GGTCTTGCCGCAGCAGCTGGCGCGCCACAGCTCGACGTCGCCTGACAAGGCGGTTCCACGCGCCGTTTTCGATACAGAGAACCACCTCGCTCCAGGTGAGCGCAGGTGTCAACCAACGCATCAGCGCGGGAGCGGACACTTCACCTTGGTCCGCAACGCGCCTGAGCCGCCGGAGCAGGAACGCCGTACGGCCCCGATGGTGCGCACTGAAGCTTTCGCAATCGAGCAGGCAGTGCAACAAGAGCAGCACCAGTTCGTCTTGCGGCGCCAACCGGTGGTCCTCGTCCGCCCGGCGCAGCACAGCCCCGGTTTCCTCGATGCGCATGCACGGAACCGGGTTGCCGTATTGCAGGCCGGCAACCACATCCAGCTTCCACCAGCAGTCTGTGTGGGCGTCGTAGCTGACGAAGAAACGGTTAAATGGATGGCGGCGAGAGGGCAGAGCGACAAAGCCGCGCTCAGTCAGCGTTTCCGTCAGCCGCGGCAAGTCGGACGGAGCCACCAAGAGGTCCACCTCCCGCGGCGTCGCGCCGCTGGGCTCGCGCAGCATGCCGAAGGTGACCCCACTACGCTCGAGCGCAGCGAAGGTGTCGCTCAGGAACTGCAAGGTTGCCAACGAACCAGCGTTACGGCCTAGCTCTCCGCGAGGTACATCCATGGCAGCCCTAGGCTGTGCCAGCTGGGATGGTCCAGCACAGGCGGCTTTCACGCACAGCGCTTCCAGTTGCTTTGCGGAGCGTTCCCAGTCGAAATGCTCGCAAACGAAACGACGGGCGTGTGCTGCGAGGCGGTCACGCTCGGCTTGGTCCTCCAACAACGCCAGCACGCTGGAGCTAATCGCTTCTGCTCCTTCGGCGACCCGTAAGGGGGGCTGTGCCTGCCCAACTCGGACTCCGGCAGCCACAATCGGGGTGGTGACCACCGGTACGCTCATCGCCATCGCTTCGAGTATTTTGTTTTGCAGGCCCGACGCGTAGCGCAGAGGCGCCAAGAATACGCTCGCCCGCTCAAGATAGGGCCGAATGTCGTCGACCCACCCAGTTACCGTCACGAGGGGATTTCGCTGGCCGGCCTCGATGACCGCGGTGCGAGGATCGCGTCCCACGATCAGCAGCTCCAGTTCAGGGCGGAGCCGATGGAGCCGTGGCAGGATCTCTTCCATCATCCAGAGGGCGGCGTCCTCGTTTGGAGCGTAGTCCATGACCCCGGTGAACACGAGGCGCTCGGGAGCAGGAGCGCAGGTCTGCCGTGTCCAGTAGTCGAGGTCGTTTCCATTCGGCACTATCGCCGCCTGGCTATCCACCCCCGATACCGCTTCGCGGTCGCGTGCCGAGATAAAGACCACGTGGGGGGTGACGCCGAGCAACCGCCGCTCTACCCGTCGTGCAGCGTGGTAGCGCAGCAGGCGCCACGGGACCTCGCGGGGCCGCGCGTGGCGGACCTGTTCGCGCATCCGCAGCGAAGTGGCGTCGCAGAAGTCCACTACGGTGGGCAGGTCCTTCAACTCGCCGAGTAGGGGGTGCAACACCTTGCCATGGAAGAGGACCGCATCGAAGGGTTGCACGATAACCCGCACCGCCTGGCGCATTTCCCGAATTGTCCGCCGTAAGGCGATCTCCTGCGCAAAACGCTGCCGCAGGCGAGCGGAGCGGCTGCCGCGAATCTCACCCCTCAGCGCCGTAAAGATGCGGAATGCCTCGGTCATGGTACCGAGCTCTTCCAGCGCCTCGACGGTCGGTTCGGTCCGGGTCAGGGCAAACAAGGCGATGGCGTGCCGCTGGGCGAGAACCCGCAGTAGATGATAGTGACGCAGTGCGCCGGGCATCGTCCGGTGCTGCACTGCCGGAACCGCGTACAGCAGTTTCATAACTGGCTTTCTCGTGTCTGGGTGTCTGCACCGGCCCAGGCGGCGGGAGGGCGTCCTCACGCTTCGATCACCTGACGCACGGCATCGTAGAGCCGGGGCAACGAAACCGGATACGGATGGGTCACGAGGTAGCACTGCTTGCCCGTGAGCACTGCCTGCAGGCGTTCACGTTCTATGTCGTCCGCAGCTTCTATCAGGGCGCTCGGGCGCTCAGGGTGTGAGAAGCGGAACCGCCGATAGTAGCCCATCAGGATGCTACGCTCCTCCTGAAGCGAGAACGCCATGCGTGCTGCCACCTCCTCCGGAGCCACGGGCGCGACGCAGACGTCCGGAGATTCGTGACACATTGCGAAGATCACTTTGTCAACGCGGCCGCGCAGCGATCCGATATCGGGACCGAATACCTGGCGCGGGGACATGTAGAGCCCGCGCTGTTTGGCGAGCAGCTGGGCGATGCGGCGGGCATCCCGTCGCCAGCGCGGCGGCCGGCGATGCCGGTTGCCCGCAATCCAGTCTGCCCAGTTCGACAGGTGGCGCAGCGCCCAGAGACGTCCCCGTGTGCCGGCGTCAAGGCGCGGCCGGTAAGAGGGTAACTCGTCGATGTGCCAGCCCCAGACGCGTATAGGGCCGGGGATCCCATACATCTCTTGACCGTCGCAGCTCAGATAGATCCACTCGTCTCCTATGTACTCGGCGCCGTGGGCCATGAAGGAAAGCAGGGTTTCCGTCTTTCCACCCTTATTCCACCCGGTGACGAGCACGCCGGTGTCGCGATAGCGGAATGCCGATGCATGCAGCGGCAGTGCACCTCGTGCCAGGGCCGTCAGGTTGATCACGGGGATGAGCAGCGGTACCGCGGCAAGCCCTCGCTCGCAAAGGATCTCGCACCCCTCGCCGATCTTGTCGAAGGGGATCTGGACGCGAGCCCGCGACTGGTGCTTGCTGCGGAGGATGAAAAAGGCGTCGTCGCTAAAGCCGACTTGATCGAGGCCGAGCAGGCGAAGGGGCGCTGGCGTCTCTATGGTATCGACGAAGCGCACCACGATGTCGGGCTCACCATGAAGTGGCGCGGCGATCCCTTCCAACTGTCGCATAACCGCGCCGGCATCGGCGGGCGAAGCGTCGAGCAACTTTATCCTCACTAGCCCGTGGAGGTCGAACTCCACGGAGTGGCTCGCGGCCACGGAGTCTCGCCCGGCGCCTAGAAAAAGCTCTTTGGCCAGGATCCCGTTCGCGCTCACCGGAAAATTGGCGGGTCGGGCG
>JBBSMO010000443.1:0-3136 GCA_038233155.1 Longimicrobiales bacterium | reverse complement strand
TCCGAGTCCATCGAGGCGGCCTTCGACAACGGCGTGCTGACCGTCAAGATTCCCAAGAGCGAGCAGACGCGCCGCCGCCGCATCGAAGTAGGGGGTGGGAACAAGCAGAGCGTTGGCGGCAGCGCGCGTGCGGGGCAGGGGAGCAACCAGGAGGGCGAAGGCTGATCCCCTTCGGCTCTCGCACCCCTTCGGCTCCGCGCAGGCGGGGCGCAGCCACTAGTCGGTCGCTGGGCGGAGCCCTTGCCGGTCCCTGAGCGGAGGCGAAGGGATGATTTCGAGAAGCTGGTCCAGAGTGCGGACCAGGTGAAGGCCCCGGGAGGGGCTCCCCAACAGCTCCGGCGGGATTCCCGCCCCGCCGATCACCACCATGGTGGGCGGCGGGGCTACCTCGCGGAGTTGTGTGGCGAAGGCGAGGCAGGCGTTTGCTTCGATGGGCCGCACCAAGCTGGTGCACAGCAGCGGCGGGCTCCGTTCCGCAAGCAGCGGGACGAGTGAGTCCAACGGGACTTCGAGGCCGAGATAGGTGATTCGCCAGCCGCGCAACGCGAGGTTCGCGGCTACGATTAGCAGCCCCAACTCGTGCTTTTCCCCGGGAGCACCGGCGCAAACCACCTCGCTGGCC
Source organism: Longimicrobiales bacterium (assembly GCA_038233155.1). GTDB lineage: Bacteria > Gemmatimonadota > Gemmatimonadetes > Longimicrobiales > Longimicrobiaceae > JBBSMO01. Next base: position 2,514 of record JBBSMO010000443.1, on the reverse strand, counting down.
GCTTCGGGAGTGGCAATGGAAGCGAGGGCGGCAACCACCCGCTCGCGCACGAAAGCGGATGCGAAGTGCTCCTGGGGAACGGTCGCCTCTCCGCGTGCCCAACGACTGCCGATCTCGCGCAGCACGGGGAGGAGGACCTCGTCGAAGCGCTGCTCGAAAGAACAACTCATCAGCGGGCGGGCCGCTTGCACGGCCGCCTCGCTATCGAGCGCGAGCAGAGCATCGAGCAGATCCCGGCGAATCTCCGAAAGGCCGACATCGGACAGACCGGCAGGTGCGAGAGCGGTCGCATCGCCGCGGAGCACGGCCGCCGCCTCGCTAGGCGCGAGGCCGCCATCCACCAGCGATTGCATCCGCTGGAAGAGTTTGATGTCGGCTTCGCTGTAAAGGCGGTACCCCGAGTCGCTGCGGCCGGGGGTGATCAGCCCGTAGCGGCGCTCCCACGCCCGCAAAGTCGAGGGTGTAATCCCGGTGAGGGTGGCCACGCTCTTGATCCGGAAACTCACCCCGGCACCTTCAGTGCTCCGTCGCCTGACGCCCCGCTGCCGTTCAACGGGTCAAAAAGAAGCAGGCCCGTCGCGTGGCCGTTGCCATTCGAATTGGTGCCGGGGAAGCCCGCCAACGCCTGGTGCAGTGCGCGGTCGTGCTCGCGAACGGCGGTCATCCCCATGATGTCCGGACGGCACGCGGCGGCCAAAGCGACTACCCCCCAGCCGGCCTTGGCGTACGCCGGTACAATGGTTCGCCCGGCTAACGCATCGCAGCCGCGGCGGGCCAGCCGAACGCCGATGCCGCGATACGCGCGGCTCGCGAAGAGGATCGCATGCCGGGCGCGCCACGGAATGTGGCGCATCCCGAGATCGGCGCTGCGGTAGAAGCGATCTGCGAGCGCGAGCACCTCCCCGACTACGAGGGCGACCCGGTCCGGCTCCGCGCCTCCCTCGCAGAGTGAGTCCGGATTGCAGCCGGCACGCAGTAGTCTCGCGGCCGGGAGGTACACACGGTTCCGCGCGGCATCTTCCGCCACATCCCGGGCGATGTTGGTGAGCTGCATTGCGATGCCGAGATCGACCGCGTGGGGGTAGCCGTCCGCAGAGCGGACGCGCAGCACGCTGCACATCATCAACCCGACCGTTCCCGCAACGCGGTAGCAGTAGCGGAGCAGCTCGGTGTCGTCACGCACCCGCACGGTGCCGAGATCGGACCGCACGCCGGCGATCAGTTCCACAGCGCTTTGCAGCGGAAGCCCGAGCCGCGCGGCCGTGGCGCGGAAGGTCGCGACCAGCGGGCGCGGCGGGCGGTCGGCGGCGAGTTCGGCACGCAGCGCATCCAGCGCGATGGCGGCACCGGCGGCATCATCTGCCTCGTCTGCGGTGTCATCTACCAAGCGGCAGAATGCGTAGACTACGGCGGCATCTGCCCGGTGCTGCCGCGGCAGCAGCCAGGCGGCGCGATTGAAGGTGCGCGCGTGCCTCGCCATCACCTGGCGGCTCGCCGCCAGCACATCGGCGCTCACCGGCCGGCACCGGCAGCGGCAGCGGCGCGCGGGCGTCCGGCGCGCCCGGCATCTCCATCTCTATCTTCATCTACTAGTATCACCCGTTCGAGGACTTTGGCGGTGCTCAGCACCCCCGGCACCCCCGCACCGGGGTGCGTGCCCGCGCCGACGAAATACAGCCCGCCGACATCCCGCGAGCGGTTGTGGAACCGGAAATATGCAGACTGTGAAAGGCGCGGCTCTATGCCGAACCCCGCGCCGTGCGTGGAGCGGAGCGTTTCCTGAAAATAGTCCGGGGTGACGTGGAACGAGGTGACCAGATGCTCCCGCAGGCCCGGCAGCACCCGCGCCTCGAGATGGTCGAGAATGCGGCCGAAGTAGCGCGGACCCTCGACGCTCCAATCGATTCCGCTCAGGTGGTTGGGAACCGGCGACAGAACGTAGAACCCTTCGTGGCCGGCCGGGGCGAGAGACGGATCGGTGCGCGTGGGGGCGTGCAGATAGAGCGAGAAATCATCCGCTAGAATCTTGCGGTCGAAGATGTCGCCCAGCAGCTTCCGGTATCTCGGGCCAAGGATGATGTTGTGATGCGCGAGCCCGGGATAGGTGCGGCTAGTGCCGAAGTAGCCGACGAACAGCCCCATCGAGAACTTGCGCCGGGCGAGTGCCCGTTGGTGATTTCGTCCCCGATGTTCCGGCGCGAGCAGCGAGCCGTAGACGTGCGCCGGGTCTGCGTTGGCTACGACGATCTGCGCCGGGATGTGCTCTCCGGCCGCCGTGCGCACACCGGACACGCGCCCGTCAGAAACCGCGATTTCCTCTACCGAAGTCCCCAGCCGCAGCTCGCCGCCCATCTCTTCGAACAAACGTACCAGAGCCTGCACGATCTCCGTCGTCCCGCCGCGTGCGAACCAGACGCCCCACTTGCGCTCGAGCCAGTGGATGAGCAGGTAGATGGAGGTGACACGAAAGGGGTTGCCGCCAACCAGGAGCGGCTGAAAGGAGAACGCCTGCCG
>JBBSMO010000442.1:0-3146 GCA_038233155.1 Longimicrobiales bacterium | reverse complement strand
CTTCGGATCATGTCGAAGACATCGACGCCGACAAGGCGGCGCGCGTCGCCCGGATGATCTACTACGTCACCCGCCGCATTGCCGATGCGGCTGAACGTCCCAGGTGGGATCCCGCCGGGCTTGCGGAGGTACGCGCGCTGACGAGGTGAGCAGCACCGCAGGGCGCGCAAGCTGGTCAGGCATGGATGAAGGCGGCAGGGCGCCGTGCCCTGTGCCGCTGCGGTGCCTTGCCGCGACCGGCACAAAAGTGCATCGTCAGCGTCTGGCCCCTGGGGAAGCCCCTTTCTGTAGCCGCCCGCCACCGCTAAGTTTGCTGCCTCCACACCATTCGTATTGGTACCTGAAGAGGCTGCTTGCGCATCGACCACATTCGCAATTTCTGCATTGTCGCCCACATCGACCACGGCAAGTCCACCTTGGCGGACCGGCTGCTCGAGACCACTGCGACGCTCGCGAGCCGTGAGATGCGGGAGCAGGTGCTCGACTCGATGGACCTCGAGCGCGAGCGCGGCATCACCATCAAGCTGAACGCCATCCGCATGGGGTACACCGCGCTGGATGGCCGCTCGTACGAGTTCAACCTGATCGATACACCGGGGCATGTCGACTTCACCTACGAAGTCTCGCGCTCGCTCGCCGCGTGCGAGGGCGCAATCCTGGTTGTGGATGCATCTCAGGGCGTGCAGGCGCAGACGCTGTCGAACCTGTTCCTCGCGATGGATGCGGGACTCGACATCATCCCCGTACTCAACAAGATCGATCTGCCCGGGGCCGAGCCGGAGCGCAGGCGCGAAGAGCTGGTGGATCTGCTGGGCGTAGATGAGGATGAGGTGATTCTGGCATCCGCCAAGGAAGGTACCGGCGTGCGCGATATTCTCGAAGCGGTCGTGCAGCGGGTGCCGCCGCCCGAGGGTGACCCGGATGCACCCGCCCGCGCCCTGATCTTCGATTCTGTCTACGACAAGTATCGCGGCGCCATCCCGAGTATTCGCGTTGTGGACGGCGTCTTCAGGGCCGGCATGGAGATCACCTTCGGTTCGAACGACGCCGAATACGAGATCGACGAGGTCGGCTTCCTGCAACTCGGGCACTTCAAGCAGGACGAACTGCGGCCGGGGGAGGTAGGGTATCTTACCGCCGCTATTAAACGGGTGGCCGATACCAAGGTGGGCGACACGGTGATGGACGCCAGGCGCCCGGCGACCGAGAGACTGCCTGGGTACCAGGAGGTCAAACCGATGGTGTTCTCCGGGCTCTTCCCGACCGACACCGACCAATACGAGGAGCTGCGCGACGCGCTCGAAAAGCTGAAGCTGAACGACGCATCGCTCTTCTACGAGCCGGAAACGTCGACTGCACTAGGCTTCGGGTTCCGGTGCGGCTTTCTAGGGCTGCTGCACATGGAGATCATCCAGGAGCGGCTCGAGCGCGAGTTCGGCCTGAACCTGATCTCGACCGTGCCGAGTGTCGAGTACCGGGTCGTGTTGACCAATGGGGACGTCATCGAACTCGAAAACCCGTCGGCACTTCCCGACCGGACGACCATCGACCGCATCGAAGAGCCGTACGTCCGCTCTCGCATCGTGGCGCCCGCCGAGTACATCGGGCCGGTACAGAAACTTTGTCACACCCGGCGCGGCGAGTTCGTGGGGATGAACTACCCGGACCCCGCCCGCGTCGAGCTGACTTATGATCTGCCGCTGGCGGAAATCGTGCTCGACTTCTATGACCGCCTCAAGTCCGCGACGCGCGGCTACGCATCTTTTGACTACGAGCTGCTGGAGTACCGCCGCAACCCGCTGGTGCGGCTGGACATGCTGATCAACGGCGACGCGATCGACGCATTCAGCGTCATCATCCACGAAGACGAAGCCTATGAGTACGGCCGCTTGATGGCCGAGAAGCTGCGCGAGCTGATCCCGCGGCAGATGTTCGAGGTCGCGGTACAGGCGACCATCGGCAACCGGGTGATCGCGCGCGAATCCGTGAAAGCGCTCCGGAAAAATGTGACCGCCAAGTGCTACGGCGGCGACATCACCCGGAAGCGGAAGCTGCTCGAGAAGCAGCGCGAGGGAAAACGGCGGATGAAACGGGTGGGCACCGTCGAGATTCCGCAGGAGGCGTTTCTAGCCGTACTCCGCGTCGGCGAGTGAACTTCACAACACCACTCCGGAGGTGCCCGTGAGCGACCAGCGCTGGATCGTGGGCGTTGACCTAGGCGGCACCAACATCGTCGTTGGGCTGCTGCCGGTAGACGGCGGCGACGTGCAGGGGCTTCATTCGCTGCCGACAGATTCGCACAGAGGCCCCAAGTTCGTTGTCGACCGCATCGTACAGATGATTGAAACTTCGATCGGCGAGACGATCTCTACACACGACGGGTCGCGCGACCAAATCGCCGGGGTCGGGATCGGCTCGCCCGGGCCGCTGGACCGTGCCACCGGCACTGTGATCAACACGCCGAACCTCGGCTGGCGCAACTTCCCGCTGCGCGACCTGATCTCGAACGCGGTCCATCTTCCCGCAACGCTGGATAACGACGCGAACTGCGCTACCTACGGCGAGTGGTGGCTGGGCGCCGGGCGCGAGGTCGACAACTTAGTCGGGCTCACCCTCGGCACCGGGATCGGCGGCGGGATCGTGTTGCGTGGCGAGATCTTCCACGGCGTTTCGGATGTGGCCGGCGAGATTGGCCACATGACTATCGACTCGACCGGCCGCCGCTGCAAGTGCGGCAACTACGGCTGCCTCGAGGCATACGCCTCCGGCCCCGCCATCGCCCTGCGCGCCGTCGAGGGGATCGAGGCGGGTGTGGAAACTGTGCTAGTGGATTTGGTCGATGGCCACCTCGAAAAGATCACCGCCGCGACCGTCTACGAAGGAGCGGTGGAGGGAGATGCCTACGCCACGGAGGTGATGAAGGACACCGCCCGCTTCCTCGGCGCGGGCATCGCCAACATCATCAACATCCTCAACCCGGAGATGGTGGTGATCGCGGGCGGGGTGACGCGGGCAGGCGACCATCTGTTCGGGCCGCTGCGCGCCGAGGTGCGCCGCCGCGCCTTTCGCACGGCGGAAGAACGCTGCCGCATCGTTTCGGCGGAGTTGCCGGGCACCGCGGGTGTGGTCGGCGCGGCGGCCGTGTT
>JBBSMO010000441.1:0-3158 GCA_038233155.1 Longimicrobiales bacterium | reverse complement strand
TCGGGAGCCAGGCGGCGAGCACCGGGTCCAGGGTGCCGCTTTCACCAACGGCGCTGCCGACCCTGAACAGCAGCAGATATACCATCGTCACCACCAGGCTGATGCCGATGCCAAAGGCGGCTCCGCCGCGGCGTGAGCTGGTGGCGAGCGGGGCGCCGAAAAGGATGATGACCAAAACCGCAACCGGAAGGGAAATTTTTTGCGCGCGGGCGACGATCATTCCGCGGGCGTCGCCGCCAGAGCGCTCGATGGCCTCTATGAAGCGGCTCATGTCGGAGTACCGCATTTCTTCGGGGTCTTTCGGCTCTGCGAGCAAGTCTTCCGGAGTCTCAGCGAGAGCGGGGATCAGGGAAGATTCGTAGGCAAAGGTGCGCTCGGCGTCGTCCGCCGAGATGAAGCGGATGTAGCCGCTCTGGAGACGCCAGCCCTGCTCCGGCGTCCACTCGGCCCGCTCGGCCATCTGGTGCACCCCGGGTGCCTGTGCGGTGACGCCGCGCTCGATCAGCACGTCTGACATCTGCTGGGCGGCGCTATCCAGTTGGCGGACCGAGAGGACGCCCTCCTTCTCCGTCTGAAATACGAAGTCACTGCGGAACTTGAGCTGCCGGAACTGCTGGTCCCCGAGCAACTCGGCCTGCTTGGCGTTGGTGACCGGGACCAGCTCGCCCAACGCGAGCGCGGCACCGCTGAGCAGGATCCCGAGCAGAACCAGCGGGATTATCAGGCGATGGAAGCTGACGCCGCCTGCCTTGGCGGCCGCGATCTCCTGATGCCGCGTCATGTTGCCGATGGTGAAGACCGTTCCCACGAGCGCGGCGATGGGGAAGGCCCACTGGAAAAACTGCGGGAGTTGATATAGGTACGCGGTGGCCACATCTCCGAAAGGAAGCCCTCGCCCGAGGTACTTGTCCAGGTTTTCGGTTACGTCGATGATGACGAACAGCAGCGGCAATCCCAGCAGCAGGGTAAAGAAGGTGGCGAGGAACTGCCGCGCCACGTAGCGGGCCAGCAGCTTCATCAGCGGCTCCGCGCCCGTGCGGCGCGGCGGCGCAACCAGCCGAAGCGGTCGCCGCCGCGGCCCGATCCCTGCTCGCGTCCCATGCGGAAAAGACCCCAGAGTCCTACCACGGTCAGCAGCGCGTTCATCGCCCACATCGCCCCGAGCGGTGTGACATACCCGCGGTCCGCCAGTTCTTCGCCGCCGATAAGCCCTACGTAGTACAACGCGAAAATCCCTAGGCTGAAGGCGATGACCATTCCTACTCCGCCCTGCGGAAAGCGGAGCGCGAGCGGAGCGCCGAGCAGCACGAAGACCAAAGTAGCCGCGGCGATGGACAGCTTCTTCTGCGTTTCGACCTGCAACTCGCGGATCTGGCGGTCCAACGCGCTCGTGCGCTCGGCCGCGGACGAGACGCCGCCGGCCGAGGGCGGGAGGTCGCCCTGCACCATCGTTTCTACCTCCGCCAGTTCCGCGCGCAGCGTATCGATGCGCCCGCTCATCATCGCGATCGTCATCTCGCGATCCCCGCGGAACTCGGAGTCGGTCTGCCGGTCCAGTTCGTTCCCCACACCCGCCATCTTCATCACCTGCTGGCTGAAGCCGACGCGCTGAAAGCTTTGGGGCTCGTTGAGGTCGACCTCCCGCAGGTGGCCGTCGAACAGGGTGAGGTACAGATCGGTGCGGCTCTGGTTGAATGCCATGCGGCCGGAATCCGCATAAATAGTGCGGCCTACGCGGGGGTTGCTGATGTCGTAGATGGTGACGTCGTGCATCCGGTTGCTGTTAGGGCTGATCCGCCCGGCGCGCAGGTAGTATCGCGACATGCCGTCCCCGGTGCGAATGCTGTTGATCGTCTGCTCCCGCAGGGTGAACAAGGGGCTCTTCCGCCCGATATCCACCATCAACTCCCGCCACTGATGGTTGCTTTCCGGCAGCACCCGGTCATTGAACCAGATCATGCCCCCGGTGATGAGCGCGCCCGCCATAACCAACGGGAGCACCAGGCGCCGCAGATCGACGCCGCTCGCCTTCAGCGCCATGATCTCGTTGTCCGCCGAAAGCTGCGAAAAGGTGTAGAGCACGGAGACCAGCACCGCCATCGGCAGAGTCAGCGCGATGTTGCTGGGCAGGGACAAAACGAAAAACTGGAGCACAATATCCAGCGGCAGCCCCTTCCCAGCGAGCGACGCGAGCTGGCGCGCCAAGGTATTGATCAGGATCACACCCGTCAGCGCCAGGAAGGCGAACAAGAACGGCCCGATGTGAGCCTTCAGAAGATAGCGGGTGAGAACCTTCATAAAACGCAGTGCGGAGTGCGGAGGGCGAGCCGCGGAGTGCGCTCGGCCGGGCGGCGGTGGCGCCCTCTCGCGCCTTGCGGCGCGGGTCGGCTGCTGCATACCCCGCACCGGGGTTTCCGTTGCCGGGAGCACCCCTCACCCGCCGCAGCGAGAGATGCGGCGATAGGAGGCATGGCCGGCGGCGGGCGCACCAGCCGGGCCGTACCTGTTTGGCCGCGAGGGGCCTGAACGATTATATTGCAAGATGGGTGACCGGATGCCGCGATTCGCCGAGCCCGCCCGCCACCGGTGACCGTTCGATTCTACATGCTTGTCAAGCCAATACTTCTACACCTTTCAATCCTCTTGCTCCTCGCCGCTGGCTGCGCGGATGCCGGCGGTGACGAGGTGCATACGCGCGCTGCCCCGCCTTTCCCCGCGGATGCGGCTTTCGGCCTTGTCGAGCGCCAGGTGGCATTCGGCCCGCGGGTGCCAGGCACCCCGGGGCACGCGGCGCAGCTCGAGTGGATGAGTAACCTTTTGCGCGCAAGTGCCGATACTCTCATCGTCCAGCGCTTTCGCCAACCGCTCTCGAGCGGCGACACCCTCGAGATGGCGAACCTGTTCGCCCGCTTTCAACCCGCCCTTGCAGACCGGGTGCTCCTGGTCGCGCACTGGGATACGCGCCCGCAGGCTGACAACGACCCCGTCCCCGCGAATCGTTCCCAACCGATTCCCGGCGCCAACGACGGCGGATCGGGCGTCGCGGTCCTGCTCGAGCTGGCTCGTCTGATGGCCGAGCGCCCGCCCCCCATCGGAGTGGACATCCTGCTTACGGACGGCGAGGACTTCGGCCCCGGCAGCGACGACATGTACCTGGG
>JBBSMO010000440.1:0-3174 GCA_038233155.1 Longimicrobiales bacterium | reverse complement strand
GTGATCGAGCCCTCGCCGAGTCGGCGGGTGGCGCCCTGCGAATACTACGCCCGGTGTGGCGGCTGCACCCTCGAACACATCGAGTATTCCGCGCAGCTCGAGATCAAAGGGCGCATCGTGGCCGACGCGCTCGAGCGGATCGGCGGGCTGCTAGTCGCGCCGCCGTACGTGGTCGCCTCTCCCGACGAGTTTCGCTACCGCAGCCGCGTCTCGTTCGCGCTGCGGCGGCTGCGCGGCGGGCGCGTGCTGGCTGGCTTCCATGAGCTCGGCCGCGCCGGGCGGGTGCTCGACATCGGTGCTGCATGCCTGCTGCCGGAGCCGGCTATCGCCGACGCCTGGGCTGCACTGCGCGCCGCTTGGGGCGAGGGTGCCGGGCGCCTCCCTGCGGGGTCTTCGCTCCGCCTCACCCTCCGTGCGGATGTGGGCGGCCACGTAGCGCTGCTCATCGAGGGCGGCAGCGGCGGCGGCGATCCGGAAGCGCTGATCGACGCGGTGCCGGCGTTGGTCGCCGTGGACTGGCGGCCGGGCGCGCCGGCGGGTGCACTCGCCGTGATCACCGCCAACGGCGCCAGCGCCGCGGAGCCAGGCGAGCTTGCCGGGGGTGTGTTCTTGCAGGTGAATCGGCGGGCCGCCGCGCTGCTCGAGCAGTATGTGCTCGAATTGGCGGGCGATGCATCCGGCCTCGACGCCGTAGACGTATATTGCGGGACGGGCATTTATGCACGCGCCCTCGCTGCGGCGGGTGCGCGTGCTACGGGTGTCGAGACCGACGGCACGGCGCTCGCAGCCGCGGCGGCAGCAGCCGCTGAGGAGAATTCGCGGGTGCGGTGGCTGCGCGGTCCGGCAGAGGAGCTCCTCGCACCTTTGCTGCCGGTTGATCTGGTCATCACCACTCCGCCGCGCGCCGGTATGGCGCCCGAGGTCGTGCGGGCGCTGCATGACCGACCGCCGCGCTCGCTGATCTACATCTCCTGTGACCCGGCGACGCTTGCCCGTGACCTCGCCGGCCTGCTGCCGGTGTTCGGCGTTCGCGAAAGTCGGTGCTTCGATCTGTTTCCCCAAACTGCTCACGTCGAAACAGTGATCGCTCTTTCCCGCCTGGATCCGTGAGCCGGCTCTTCTACGTTTCCATCGGTGACAGGACTCTCGAGGTCGATCTGCGGGGTGACGTCCCCACCGTCGATGGTGATCCGGTGGCAGCGGATCTGCAGCGGCTGCCCGGCACGCCCCTGTACAACCTGCTCGCGGACGGCCACTCCTTCACCTTTGCCGCGCAGCCGCAGGAGCGAAAGGGGCGCTGGAACCTCGAGGTGCGCGGGGCACGGTTCTCCGCGGATGCGGTGGACGAGAGGACCCGCGCCATCCGCGAGCTTACGGGCGGCGAGGAAGCAGAAGCGGACCGGACGCTGGTCGCGCCGATGCCTGGTCTCGTGGTTCGCGTCGAGGTAGCGCCCGGAGACCAGGTGGCCGCAGGCCAACCGCTGGTCGTCGTCGAAGCGATGAAGATGGAAAACGAGCTTCGCGCCCCAGCGGATGGCACTGTCGCTTCTGTACAGGTTGCGGCCGGGCAGACAGTGGACAAGGGCGACACCCTGCTGACTCTGGAATGATGACCGCGCCTGCGGCGGGCGCCGGACGGCCCCTTTCGAACAACAGATGAGCGACAGCGAGCAGGCTAGTAATACGACGAATTCCGCGCGCCGAGGCGACGCGAAGCCGGGCTCCTCCGCGGTGCGGGAGTGGGAGGAGCGCATGGTAGCGCCGCTGCTGCAGCGTCACCCCGAGCGGCGCGAGCAGTTCGCCACCCCGAGCGGCCTTGCCATAGACCGGCTGTACGCGCCGCTGTCGCCTGACGAACGCTACCAGCGCGACCTGGGCTTTCCCGGTGAGTTCCCTTTCACTCGCGGTGTTCAGCCCACCATGTACCGGGGGCGGCTCTGGACCATGCGGCAGTACGCCGGCTTTGGCACCGCCGAGCAGACCAACGAGCGCTTTCGCCTGCTGCTGGACGCCGGGCAAACGGGCCTGTCGGTGGCTTTCGATCTCCCTACTCAGATGGGGTACGATTCCGACCATTCCATGGCGGCCGGAGAGGTCGGCCGCGTAGGCGTGGCTATCGACACTCTGGATGATATGCGCCAGCTGCTCGATGGCCTCCCGCTCGACCAAGTCTCGACCTCGATGACCATCAATGCTACGGCGGCGATTCTTCTGGCGCTCTACGTGGCGGTGGCGGACGAGCGCGGAATTCCGCGCCCGAAGCTGAGCGGCACCATCCAAAACGACATTCTGAAAGAGTATATTGCCCGCGGGACCTACATCTACCCGGTGGAGCCGAGCCTGCGGCTCATCACCGATACCTTCGAGTTCTGCAACTCGGAGTTGCCCCGCTGGAACCCGATCTCGATCTCCGGCTACCACATCCGCGAGGCCGGCTCCACGGCTACGCAGGAGGTGGCATTCACCTTCGCCAACGCGATCGAATATGTGCGGCGGGCGCTCGCCGCGGGGCTCGAGCTCGAGGAGTTCGCCCCCCGCCTCTCCTTCTTCTTCGCTTCGCACAACGACCTCTTCGAGGAGGCGGCGAAGTTCCGCGCGGCGCGCCGGCTCTGGGCGCGCCTGGTGACCGACGAGTTCGGTGCAAGCGAGCGGAGTGCACGGCTGCGCTTCCACACGCAGACGGGGGGGGTCACGCTGCAGGCGCAGCAGCCGCTGAACAACGTTGTTCGGGTGACGGTGCAGGCGCTCGCGGCGGTGCTCGGCGGTACGCAGTCGCTGCACACCAACGGGTACGATGAAGCCTTGTCGCTCCCCACGGCCGAGGCGGCAACGTTAGCATTGCGAACGCAGCAGATTCTCGCGCACGAATCCGGCGCGGGCGATACCGTAGATCCGCTGGCCGGCTCGTACTATGTAGAGGCGCTGACAGATGCTATCGAGCAGCAGGCCCGCGAGTATCTCGTTCGCATCGCTGAACAGGGCGGCGCCGCGGATGCGGTCGGCTTCATGCAGGATGAAATCCACCGCGCGGCATACGACCACCAACTGGCGGTAGAAAGTGGCGACCGGGTGGTGGTGGGCGTGAATCGCTATTCCGTAGACGCGGCGTCTCCTGATCTGCGCCAGCCGGACTTCTCGAAGCTCGAGCAGTCGCAGCGGGCAAAGCTCGTCGCC
>JBBSMO010000439.1:0-3210 GCA_038233155.1 Longimicrobiales bacterium | reverse complement strand
TGAGGCGCGGGAGTGCGTGATCGTCCAGATAGCGAATCGCCGGGTCCGACAGAAAGCCGGCTTGGGAGATCGGAGACGCGGTGGTATCCGCACTGGCAAACCACCGGCGATATTCTTCGCGCACCTCGGCGAGCAGAGCTTCGCGCGAAATCCACCCCTCGGCGTCCGCATTGAGCAGAGCGGCGCGAGTGACGATCAGCGTCGATACATCCGCACCCTCCAAAGATGCGATGAGTTGCCGCGGCTCGGGAATCATCGCGGAGCCGGAACAGCGGGCGCGGCCGGAACCGCAGGCGTTGCCACCGGCGCCGCGATCTCAGGATCGAAGTACACGCCCTGCTCGAGACCCGTCACATTCGCTACTGACAACTCACCCGCGGCGAAAGACAGCAGGATGGCATCGCCCGCGAGAAAATTGAGCGCGGGCCGGGCATCGGCTGGCCGCCCTTCCGCGCGCACCCGGTACAGCGAACGTGCGGAGCCTTGGGCGGAGAGACGGTCCAGCCGCACGTTGGATCCTGGCGGGGAACCGGCCGCTTCCCCGCCCGCGGAATCAGCCGGGAGAAAATCTCCGGTAACAGTGTCGCCGGTAATCCAATCCCGGTCGAGCGCTATTGTTTGTTCCGCCGCTGAATCTACCGGCAACGCAGGGGATGGTACGGTGTCGATCGCCTCGCCGCGCGCATTCCCAATCGCGAGCACGCGGCTCAACTGCTGGTTCGGAGTCAACGCTTCGATCGAGTCGGCGAGCAACTCGAAGCCGGGCGCCTGCACCTGCGCGCGGCTGCCCTCTTCTGCGCCGCGGCTGCTGGCAACCAAGCGGTTCAGCAACGAATCGGCGAAGAAGAGCCGCAGTTGCTCGGAGCGAACCGTAAGATCCTCACTGGCCAGTTCGGCGCCGGTCTCAGCAGTCAGCGACTCGACTGCTCCTGCCGGGGCGAGGGCGTCGATGGTTTCGCCGCGGAGGTCATATTGCTCGCCCTTTACCCTTGCGCTGCCGCGGAGGTTGAGCGTTCCCGCCGTGCGGTCATAGCGGGCTTCGTTGGCATTCGCATCCAGGTCGCTGCGGCGGATGATTACGTTGCCGAAGGCGGAGAGGTTTTCACCCTGTATGACCACCCGGTCGCCGTCTATCTCGAGCGGCTCGCGGTCTGTTTCCCCTTCCTCTGGAACTACGGTCAGGTGCGGGCGCTGCGGCGCGATGAGTTGCGCTTGCGGCCGCTCCGGCAACGCGCGGTAGTATTCTACCTCCGGGCCGCGCAACGTACTCTGCGTAACCCGGTTGGTGACGAACACATTGCCGCGGGCGAGCAGCCGGCCAAACGCAGAGTTGTAGACGGCGTTGTCCGAAGTCAGGCGCTGCTCCGGATCTTGGAAGACCACATTTCCATAAAGATGACTCTCGCGCGTGGCCTCGAAGATGTTCGCTTCATCCGCGCGGATCTGTACGCCGCCTTCGCAGTCTATGATTACCTGCTTGACCGAGTAGATGAAGGAACCGCCGGATTCGCTGCGGGTTACCTCGCCGCTGCGATCCTGGTTCAGCCTGCAATTCGATGCCTGCGCCCGCGCTGTGCCTGGCAGCAGCATGCACGCTCCGACAGCGGCCACGAGAAAGAGCCGCATTAGAAGATGACCTCGCCGGGGATGCCGCCCTGCGCACCCTGGATGGTGAAGTTGCGGAACTCCGAATCCGACCGGAAGCTGGTACCGCGCGTCGTCTGGCCGTTTTCCGTCAGCACGAAGGGAACATCGCTCCAAAGTTGGTCGGCATCGCGGTCGTAGTGCAACTCTTCGGTTTCGAGCCTGCGCTGCCCCCGCGCGCCGGTGGTAATCAATACCACACCGCCGCGGGCGACAAAGGAGCCGGAGCCGATGTCGTACTCGCCGGTTTCCGACGTCAGTTTGCCGGAAGAGCGGCCATTCGTATCGAAGAAGTCGAGGTCTACGCCTAGCAGGTCGAGCCGCCGGTCAGCATCGCGCACGTAGGCGCTGTCGCTGACGAGCAGTGCCGTGCGCACACCGTTGTTCGTCATCACGTGCCGCAACTGGTACATTATCTGGTCCGCGGGCAGCCCGGCATCATCGATCAGAGTTCCCGGAGCCGTCGTTTCATCCTTGCATGCGGCGATCGAGACTGCCATCAACAACACGGCGAGTGCTCGGGTGAACATTACACGGCCCCCGCTCGCATCAGGTCATGGAGGTGCACCACACCGATGACCCGGTCATCGGCATCGGTAACAGGCAACGCCATGACGCCGCAGCGCCCCATCATCCCGGCGGCGGCGGCGGCGAGCTGGTCTGGCCCGGTGGTTTTCGGTTGTCGCGTCATGACATCGGATACGGCGATGGAGAAGAACTGTTCCTCCCGCTCCATGAGGCGGGTCAGGTCTCCGGCGGTGACCACTCCCAGCAGCCGCCCCGTCTCATCAACGATCGCGACGGTGCCGCGCATCTCGGCCAGAAGCACGGTGCATTCGCGCATCGATGCACCCGCGGCGAGCAAGGGCAGCGGCCCGGCGACCATCACGTCGCGCACTCGCAGGAGCAACCGCTTGCCGAGCGTGCCGCCAGGGTGCAGCAGCGCGAAATCACCGGGCCCGAAGCCCCTGCGGCCCAACAGCGCCACGGCAAGGGCATCTCCCATGGCGAGGGTAGCCGTGGTCGAACAGGTCGGCGCGAGGTCGTGCGGGCACGCCTCTTCCGCCACACCGCAATCCAAGACGACCGCCGAATGACGGGCCAGCGTAGAAGCCGGGTTTCCGGAAAGGGCGATGATCCCCACGCCGGTCCGGGTGAGGTATTCGAGCAAGCCGTGCAGCTCGTCGGATTCGCCGCTCTTCGAAACCAGCACCGCCACATCTTCCGGCCTCACGATACCCAGGTCGCCGTGCAGCGCCTCCACCGGGTGCAGAAAGACCGCGGGAGTGCCCGTCGAGGTCAAGGTCGCGGCAATCTTGCGCGCGATGATGCCCGACTTGCCGACCCCGGCGACGATGACGCGGCCGGTGGAATCCGCCAGCAACCTCACCGCTGCTGAAAAGGAAGGACCAAGCCGGTCTGCCAAGGCGCCGATGGCCTGTGCTTCCATTCGCAGCACCAGCTGCCCGGCTGCGAGAGCCGGGTCCGCGGCGGCGGCGGGCGCACCGGGCTCGTGCGCTGTGGCTGTGCCGGTCATGCGCCC
Organism: Longimicrobiales bacterium; assembly: GCA_038233155.1. GTDB lineage: Bacteria > Gemmatimonadota > Gemmatimonadetes > Longimicrobiales > Longimicrobiaceae > JBBSMO01. The sequence continues at coordinate 23 of JBBSMO010000439.1, read as the reverse complement.
GTCCTCGCCTGCAACAGAGCATC
>JBBSMO010000438.1:0-3213 GCA_038233155.1 Longimicrobiales bacterium | reverse complement strand
CGTGGGGGAGAGTGGATCGAGCATTTCGCCGGTGCGGCAGCGAGTGCGGCCCGGCTGGCATCAACCTACCTCGATGCGGTTGCAGCATTGTCCGGCAAGTGGCGGGAATCGCTTGCCTCATCCCCCTTCGCACCTCGCTCGGATGCGAGCGCTTGGCGGATCATCGACATTCTACCCGCTCACCCCATGATCACCGCGCCAGTCGCGGCCGCAGCAACCGGTCGGTCGAAGGCTCAGGTGTACCAGGCACTCGAGCAACTTGAAAAGGCTGGCATTCTCATCCCTCTCACCGCCGGGCGGCGCAACCAAACGTGGGAGGCAGCAGGCCTGCTCGACCTGCTCGCCGGTCTCGAGGCCGGTGAACAGCCGGCCCAGATTTAGAAGCGTGCTGAAAAAGAGCAGACGACCGGCCGAGCACGCGGGCATGGCGCGCACAGGCTGGCAGGCCTGGCGAGGTCGTTCAGCGACCCTGCAGCATGTTATCGATTCGCGTACACTCCTGCACCAGATCGGCGCGGTCGTGCGGTGCTGCTGGTCTACCCTGTCCATGGGGCGGTGGTGGCGGTGCTCCCCCCGGCGGCTGCGCGGACTACCCTGCCTGGGTAACCATCAGCGTGGCGACGTACTGCGCCTGGCGGAGGGGCGCGTCCAGCACCGGAACCGGGTCCAGCTTCACCAGCCTGAGGGTGAAGCCGGAGATATCGGTCTGCCGCGGTTCCAGCGTAGTGTTCAGCCCGACCGAGCGGGACGGGCCGCCTCGAGCCGCAACGATCAACTGAACCCGCGCGTTGCCCTCCCAGACGCACTCGGCTCCCGCGGGACAGCGCGAATCTTCCGTGACGGCTTCAAAGGTGATGCGGAGCGCCTGTCCGGAAAGGACTGCGGTTGCGCCGGTACGAAGCTGGAACTCAGAGCCGGGAACCGCGAACTGCTCGCTTCGGTCCGTACCGGGCTGGGCGGGCGAACCGCTGCAGGCAGCCACCACTGTACCCAGCAGCAGGGATAGCACGAAGCGCATCGAGAATCTCCATCCACGTGTGACCATCAGGTAGCGTACACACCAGAACGCCCCGCGAGCCGGATTCCGGACAGTCGTCTCATTGAAACCCGGCGGAGCCGGCGACGGGCGATCACCCGGACACACGGTTGGCAGCCGGCAGACGGCCGAGGATGATTGGCATCGCGATTCCGCAATCCGCAATCCGCAATTGGCACGGGGGTTGTTGCACCTGCTATCTTTTGAGACATTCCATCGTTCAAAACTTCAGGCGTAGACCCACCCGACCGCAGCCCTATCATGCAGAGCACCGAAAGCACCTTCGTGACGGATACCTACCACCCTGCGGAAGTCGAGCGGAAGTGGCAGGAGCGCTGGGAACAGAACGGCACCAATCGCTTCAGCGATGCCGGGCTGCTGGAGGCGGGCGCGGGCGACGCGTCGTTCTACAACCTGATGATGTTCCCCTACCCCTCCGCCGAGGGACTGCACGTGGGCAACATCTACGCATTCACGGGCGCCGACATCTTCGGGCGATATCAGAGGTTGCGCGGCAAGCGGGTGTTCGAACCGATCGGCTTCGACGCGTTCGGCATCCACTCGGAGAATTATGCGCTCAAGGTCGGCACCCACCCGATGGAGCTGATCCCGCGCAACATCGAGCGCTTCACGCAGCAGTTGCGCCGCGTGGGGCTGATGTACGACTGGAACCATACCGTAGACACGACCGATCCGGAGTACTACAGGTGGACACAGTGGCTTTTTCTGCAGCTCTACAAGGCCGGGCTCGCGGTCAAAAAGGAGGCGCCCGTCAACTGGTGCCCCGGCTGCAACACGGTGCTCGCGAACGAGCAGGTGATCGCCGGGGAGTGCGAGCGCTGCGGCACACCCGTCGAGATGCGCACCCTGTCGCAGTGGTTCTTCCGCATCACCGAGTACGCGCCGAAGCTGCTCGCGAATCTCGAGTGGATCGACTGGTCCGAGAGCACCAAAAAGGCGCAGGAGAATTGGATCGGCCGCAGCGAGGGCGCCGAGATCGTCTTCCCGGTGGTACGCCGTAAGATATCCGAAGACCGGCACGAGCCGGCGCAGCTCCATCCGCAGCCCCCGGCGATCCGCGTGTTCACCACGCGGCCGGATACGCTGTTCGGGGCGACGTACATGGTGCTGGCGCCGGAGCACCCCCTAGTGGATCAGATCACCACGGCGGAGCAGCGCGATGCGGTCGACGAATATCGCCGCTCCGCCGCCGCGATGGATCTGGTGTCGCGCAAGAAGACGGACAAGGCCAAGTCGGGCGTCGATACGGGTGCGCGGGCACTCAACCCGGTCAATGGCGAGGAGATTCCTGTGTGGGTCGCCGACTATGTGCTGATGGAGTACGGCACGGGTGCGATCATGGCGGTTCCCGGCCACGACGAGAGGGATTGGGAGTTCGCTACTCAGTTCCGGTTGCCTATCCGCCGCGTGGTCGCCGCTGAGGGAGAGGACGGCGACACTCCGTTGGAGGCGGCGTATCATGGCGAAGGGCGCCTAGTGAACTCGGGGCGGTTCGACCATCTTACGGTCGAGGACGGCGGGCGCGCGATAACCGGGCAACTAGCGGGGAACGGGAGTGGGACGCCCCGCACCAACTACCGGCTGCACGACTGGTGCATCTCGAGGCAACGTTATTGGGGCCCGCCGATCCCGATCCTCTACTGCGACGAGTGCGGCACGGTGCCGGTGCCGGAAGAAGAACTGCCGGTCGAACTGCCGTTCCTAGACGATTTCAAGCCGGACGAGAGCGGCATCTCGCCTCTCGCGCGGCATGAGCAGTGGTACCGCACCCGCTGCCCCGACTGTGGCGGTGAGGCGCGCCGCGAGACCGACGTCTCGGACACGTTCCTGGACAGCGCTTGGTATTTTCTCCGCTACCCGTCGGCGAACCACGACCAGGTCGCTTTTGATCCGGAGCTGACCCGCAACTGGCTGCCGGTGGACAGCTACATCGGCGGGAACGAGCACGCGGTTCTGCACCTGCTTTACTCGCGGTTTCTCACCATGGTGTTGCACGACCTCGGGCTAGTTGCGTTCGAAGAGCCGTTCGAACGCTTCCGCGCGCACGGGTTGATCATCAAAGAGGGCGCCAAGATGTCCAAGTCGCGTGGCAACGTAGTCGCGCCCGACGCGTACATGGCCGAATGGGGCGCGGACACGCTGCGTACGTATCTGAT
>JBBSMO010000437.1:0-3218 GCA_038233155.1 Longimicrobiales bacterium | reverse complement strand
GACTCCGCGGGTGAACGCCAAGCCTTGCTTCGCTGGTGGAAGCTGCGATGGGGGTGGCGGCAGCAGCGGCGAGGTGGTCCCGTGGGGAATCAACCGCACGGGTGCGGACGGGAACGCGAACGAGGGCGCGGGGATCCACGTCTACATCATCGATACTGGGATCGACTCCGACCACGCGGACCTGGATGCGAACGTCAGCCCCGAAGGCTTCGCGTCCGAGGCGTGCAAAGGCGGCGGCTGCAACTACTCCTGGGACGATGACCACGGGCACGGCACGCACGTGGCCGGTCCGGTCGGCGCCGAAAAGGGGAACAGCACGGACGTGGTCGGCATGGCCGCCTCGGTCACGCTGCACGGGGTCAAGGTGCTCTCGAAGAGCGGCTCCGGCACCCGCTCCGGCGTGATTGCCGGCGTGGACTGGGTAACGAACCATGTGAAGGAGAAGGGTCTCGGCGGTAAGGCGGTCGCCAACATGTCGCTCGGCGGCTCCGGCTCCAAGACTGGCACCTGCACCAGCAGCGGCTTCAGCGGCACGGACACCTACCACCAGGCGCTCTGCAACTCGACGCGGGCCGGCGTGGTCTACGCCGTCGCTGCCGGGAACGACGGTGCGGACGCCGAGGGCGCGGTCCCGGCAGCCTACGACGACGCGGTGATTACCGTCTCCGCGACGGGCTGCTCGGTGTCCAACCAGGTCTGCGCCAGCGGCACCGACTTCTTCGAGAGCTTCTCCAATTTCGGCAACAACACCGCGGGGTGGACGACCCTGGGCTCGGCTCCGGTGGCCATCGGCGCCCCGGGCGGCGCCGTCCTCTCCACGAAGCTGGGTGGGGGGACCACCACCTACAGCGGGACCTCGATGGCCTCTCCGCACGTGGCGGGCGCGGCGGCCCTGTACATCGCAAAGAACGCTCAGACGGCTTCCTACAGCGCGTTCAGCAACACCCGCGCGGGGCTGATGAGCGTTGCCGAGGATGCCAGCACGTTCGGCGACGAGGGCTCGAACGACCCGCACGAGGAGGGCTTCCTCAGGGCCGGGTCTTTGTAGCACCGGAAGAGGGGGCGTAACCAGGTCCCGGAGGATTTTCGGTTCCTGGCTGATTAAGGGGCGGCCGCATAGCGGCCGCCCCTCTTTTATCGCCGCCGCGGTGCCGTGAAACTGAAGCTGGCCCCGCCGCCATAGGCTCCGCGGTTGAGGCGTTCGCAGTCGGCTATTCCGAGTGGCCGCCCGACGTGCCGAGCGTTGACAAGCCGAGGCGAAGCGAATAGCATCATGAACCTTTCGAACAAGCGTTCGAGCGCGGGCGCCTTTTGAACCGCCTCGTCTTACCCGCTCTTCGCTTCGCACGTTTTGTCACGCCGTTCCTTTCATCAGGCAGGAACAAGGAGAATGTTCGGGCGCAAACGTTTGGCAGTACTCCTCCCTTCCGCTCTGGTCGCCTGCCAGGACGGCGATCAATCCGTGACTGTATCAATGGTGGTTCTTCCCCGTAACGGCGGCTAAATTGCAGCCGTTCCTTCTTCAAGGACAAGGGCCGGCACCGGATTGATCTTACCTGGAGCGGTGCCACCTCGACAGACGTGGACATATTCCGCGACGGCAACAAGATCGCGACCACCGCAAATGATGGAGCCTATACCGACGCGACTGACAACCGCGGCAGCGCAAGCTACACTCACAAAGTTTGTGAGGCGGGAACAACCACCTGCTCGAATTTGACGACGACGGTGTTCTGATCTCGGATCGCCGACGAAACAACAAGCCCCCCATCCGGCTCGCCGGATGGGGGGCTTTTGCTGCGCGATGTCGTTTCCGGCTACCGCATAGCGTCCGGGTTGATGACCTGTTCGGCGAGGCGCGTCAGCTTCTTGTCCGTGTCGCCCTCTTCATCCAGCGTCTGCTGGAGCAGCTCTTGGTGACGCTGGTGCCCGAGCCGGTCCGCGAAGTTGCGCACGGTGCCGTACCCGGCGATCTCGTAGTGCTCGACCCGCTGCGCGGCGGCGATAAGGCCCGCGTCCTTGACATCGGACTTCGCCTTCTCCTTGATCATCTCTTCGCCTTCCTTGATCAAGCCCTCCATCGCTTTGCACTTGTGGCCGCCCGGCTTCTGGCCCAGGTCGTCAAAGATTTCATTGAGCCGGTCTACCTGTCCCTGCGTTTGCTGCAGATGGCTTTTGAATGCCTGCTTGAGGTCCGGGTTGGTGGCGGTATCCGCCATCTTCGGGAGCGCGTCGAGGATCTGGGACTCGGCGCTGTACAGGTCTTTCAACTGTTCGACGTACAGATCCTGCAAGGAATCCAATGACATGGGTGACTCTCCATTTATAGGGTTGGTGCCGCTGGTACCGGACCGCGATCCGGCCGCGGAAGTAGTGAACAATGGTGCACAAGGCGTACCAGGGAGCCCTGCGAGCGCACTGCGGCAGGCTGCTGCTCGATTCTTTTGGCGGAACGGGCCGGAACGACTGGCGCCGGAAGCGGTACATTCAGAAGCATACCGCCACTTCTCCCCTCCGGCACACAAGGCCGTGACCTGTCCCCTCACTCTGCGGCAATCCTGTGGCTTCGGCATCGCCGCGTTGTTGCTGGCGGCGCCGGTCACCGCGCCGGCGCAGGAGCAGGTAGCGGGTGGCTGCCCGGCGGGCCGGATTGCCTCGATATTCGTAGACAATCACTCGGTTTTCGATATCACCGACCCGGACCGCGACCGGCGGGTTGCTTGGGCGTTCCGGCTGGCCAACCGGCTGCATAGACCGACCCGTGCGGAGGTGATCCGCGGCGAGATTCTTCTACAAGAAGGAGACTGCTACGAGCCGGAGGTGCTCCGGGAGTCCGAACGGGTACTTCGCGCCTCTGCCTTTCTCGCTGACGTAGACATCTTTCCGGTCGAACAGCCGAATGGTGATGTAGATGTGGTTGTGGACACGCACGACGACTGGTCTACGCGCGTCGGCCTGCAAATGGGCAACGGCGACGGCATGGCGGTAGAGGGTGTCGAGCTTCGGGACGACAACCTGTTCGGATATGGCCGAGCGGTTTCCGCTTTTTATCTGCGCCGCTGGGAGGAGCCGTACTATGGCTTTTCTTATGCCACTCCCCAGCTCTTCCAGACGCGCTGGGACTTCGGGGTCGCCGGCGGGAAGACGCCCACCGGCCACTTCTTCGACCAGTCTCTTGCATTCCCGTTTATCGGCGAAAGCGGGAAGTGGGCGTTGCG
>JBBSMO010000436.1:0-3234 GCA_038233155.1 Longimicrobiales bacterium | reverse complement strand
GCCTTCGAGCGCGCGGCCGACGAGATCCGCGCATCCGCGCTTGTGGAGCCGGTGCCGGGTACGGATGGAGTGCGGTGGGACGAGTTGGGAGATATGGACAAGGTCCGCGCCTTCAACGATACCATCCACTATGTACTTCCGAAGCTCCTGTTGATCGCCACCGCATGGGACGAGGGGCGATTCGGAGGAGCGGATGGTGATACGGGAGAGATCCCGTTGGGGGTCGCCGAGGGCACGAACAAGGTCCAGATGGTGAGCCCCGAGAATGCGAGCGGCCGCGTCAAGGAACTTCTGGAGCGCGAGAAGGCGCGACACGGGCATCCGCTCGTGTCGTCCTACTATCGTGGGCTCGCCAACTGGCCCGACCTCCTCGAAGCGCTCTGGACTCGAATCGAGCCAATCGTGGGAAGCCCTGGATATCAGGAACGTCGCGCTCAACTCGTGACGCAGGCGAGGGAGGCGGTTCGCAGCCTTTCGATTTCCGGCGAGATCACCGGCGCTGCGCGAACGGAGGACGTTTCCGCTCTCCTGGTCGCCTTTCGGCGGAACTTCATTCCCGGGATGCTTATTGACGCGGTGCTCATCAAGGCAATGCTGGACGGGTCCCACGTGGCAGCGCGATCCAGGTTCAGCGTCAGCGAGCGGGACGACGAATCGTAATCATCCGGCCCGCCCGGTGGACCACCTGTGTGGAGGAGTGCGAACCTCTACGTGAGTCGTTGCTCGGGCCCCAGAACGAGAGGAACGGTGAATGGCGTGGATCAATACGGTCGATGAAGCGAACGCGGATGAGGCTCTGTCCCGCATCTACGACCGCATCCGGACGGATCGGGGAAAGCTCTCCAATATCATGCGCGTGCAGAGTCTGCATCCCGCGGCGATGCAGGCCCATATGGATCTGTATATGGCCGTGATGTTCTCGCGCTCGGGCGTTCACCGGGAGGAGCGCGAGCTGATCGCGGTAGTCGTCTCCGCGACCAACGGCGAGTTATTCTCGCAAGTTGTGGATGGTGAGTTGAGGGGATGAAAAAGGCGGCGACGAACTTCCGCGGGCTGGATCTGCCCGACCGGACCCGCGCCATGCTCGAATATGCGGAGACGCTTACGCGAACGCCTTCCGCTATCGCCGAGCATCAGGTGCGCGCGATGCGAGAGAGCGGCCTCTCGGACGCGGATATCCTGAGCGTGAATCTCGTCGTGTCCTACTTCAATTTCGTGAACCGCATCGCGGAAGGACTCGGGGTGGAGCACTCCGAGGAAGAAGTCACGGGATACCCGTATTGACCAGCGGCTCCAAGCAGGATCCATGAGGACGGGTTGAATCAAAACCCACTCCCACGAATCGGAGAGATTTCGATGCGACGCAATGGCGGAAGACAAAGTAACGGCGACCTGCTTGGGGATCTGGTCCGCGGCGCGCTCGCGGGTGCGGCGGCCACCTGGGTAATGGGCCAGGCGACGAGCTATCTGTACGAGAAAGAATCCAAGCAGACGCGCAACGCGGAAAACGAGGCCCGGGGTGACAAGACCGCTTACGGTGTGGCGGCGGAGAAGGCAGCGGGAGCCATCGGGATGGAGCTATCCGACGCACAGCGTAAGCAGTACGGCTCCGCGATCCACTGGAGCTTGGGCGCCGGTGCGGGAGCGGTATATGGTGCGCTCCGGAACCGAGTGCCGGGTGTGGACGCCGCGGGCGGGCTCCTGTTCGGGACTGCGTTCTGGCTGGCGATCGACGAGGGTGCGAACTACGCACTCCGCCTGACCCCGGGCCCCGCTGCTTTCCCGTGGCAGACCCATGCCCGTGGACTCGCGGGTCACCTCGTCTTCGGAGTCGCGGCCCACGCCGCCCTCAATACGCTGGACGCGGTTGCCTGAGTCGCAGCCCGAGAATCGGGCCCAGCCGAATTACCGGGCCGGAATCGCCGCCTCGGTGATTGCCGAGGCGGTGTTCATCCTCATGGTGGCGACAGCCGCGCTGCTGCGGGGGATGGATCCCTGGACGGTAGCGCGCATTCCAGGCAGCTTCCTCCTCGGACCGGCGGCGGTTCAGCCAGCGGGCTTCGTGGCGGGAGACGTGGCCATCGGGCTGCTGATGCACCTGTTTCTCGGGATCTTGGTGGGCGTGGTCTACGCGGTGCTGTTACCGCGACTACGGGTCTCCGCCATTGCGGGGGGGCTGATCACGGGGGCGGTGCTCTACGCGCTCGGCTTCTGGATCCTTCCGCTGCTGTTCCCAGTCTGGCTCGCACCGTTCTGGTTGCCGCCGATGCAGAAGATCATGCAGGCGGTGGCGCATGCGGTCTATGGCTGGGTGTTCGGCTACGCCTACCGCCGGCTGAGCGCTCGCCGGTAGCGCCCTCAGGACCGTCACCGGGGGTGGTCCGCCCACGACGACGCGAAGCGGATTCGTAACAGAACATGCCGAGACGCCGAAACGCTGGCATCTATTACCGTAAGTGTAACAAAACACGCAAGTTGCGGGGCTGATGCGTTCCATTGCCTGCGCTTACAGGAGGAATCGAATGACCACGACCACCACGAACACAGCTGTCCTCGGCACGCCTCCCGGGGCACACCCCGCGGCGCGCGAGGAGTACAACTACGATCACTTTCATCCGCAGCGGTTCCTCGAGGACGCGAAGCTGATGGCGAACCCGGTTGGGGTCGTCCCCGGTGATCTCGCCCCGGACTTCGAGCTGCACGACACTGAGGGCAACGTGTGGCACCTCAGCTCACTTCGCGGGCGGCCGGTCGTGCTCATCACCGGGAGCGCCACCTGCCCGATGGGGCTCCGCTCACGAAACGGACAAAATCGTACGCGAGCGCTTCAAGGTTCGAGACATCCGAACGGCCGCCGGATCGCCGCCTCGAACTCCGGGTGCGTGGTCAGGATCCCCACCGGCTTCCTCAGCGCCTCCGCTGCCGCCTGCACGGGCCGCGCGTAGAAGCTGGTGGTCGCGATCAGGTCTGCATCTTGGAGCTCGTCCATCAGCCGCCCCAGATCGCAACCGAATGTCGACCACACCCTTGTCTCTTGAAGAGGGATTAGATTGGGAGGGTCGGACAGCTCGCTGCCCCCCGGGTGGAGAACACCGGGTCGACTCCAAGCCCCCAATCTTCCTTCAGCTCGTAGCTGTACGCCGTCACCGCGTCTTCCACGGATTCAACCAGGGCGCAGCGGATCCGGACCGATCCGGTGTAGCGGCGGATGAAGCCGGGGAATTCGGGGAGCTT
>JBBSMO010000435.1:0-3244 GCA_038233155.1 Longimicrobiales bacterium | reverse complement strand
GGGGTAGACCGAGGATCGCGAATGCCGCCGTGTTGCGCGAGGCACCCGCCCCTTGTTCCCCGTACCCGCCGCGGGGTTCCGCACCGAGCCGCTTCGTCAGGTACTAGTCGCACCCGGTTGAACGGCGCCGAAGCGGCAGGCACACCCGCTGTGAAGCTGCAGGCAACCCTGTCTCTTGCCCTCAGCATAGAATACGACGCTTCCCGGGCAAACGGTTTCATTTTCCCGCCCCGCCTGTACACCGCGGGTCGAGCAAGTATCTTGATGGCGCCGCCGCCGAGCGACGCCAACAGTCCGAAATCACTCCCAGAAAAGGACTTGCCGTCAGATGTCAGTCGCATCCGTACGAAATCTTCACAAGAGCTTCGGTTCCCGCAATCTGTTCGACGGTGTATCCTTTTCCTTGGATGCAGGCGAGAAAACCGGCTTCATCGGCGCAAACGGCTCGGGGAAGACTACCCTCTTTCGCATGATGGCGGGCGAGGAATCCATGGATGCGGGCACTCTCTCCTTGGCGCGCGGGCTGAGTACCGGCTATCTCGCGCAGGAGCCGCGCTTCCCCGCCGGCAGTACCATCTTGGGCGCCGTCGCGGCGGGCGAACCAGAGTTGGTCGAGACGATCGCCGCATACCACGAGGTCGCCACGAAGCTGGCGCGGGGCGATGGAGATGCAGAGCGGCTGCTGGCGCGGCAGGGGGGCGTGATGTCCCGAATCGATGCGTTGGGCGGGTGGGACTACGAGCACCGCCTCGAGACCATGCTCACCCGCCTGCAGGTGGAAGGATGGCAGCGGCCGGTAGATGCGCTCTCGGGCGGCGAAAAGAAGCGGGTCGCGCTCGCCCGGGTGCTGCTGCAGCAGCCGGATCTGCTCCTGCTGGACGAGCCCACCAACCATCTGGACGCGGACACCACTCTCTGGCTCGAACAGTATCTGCTCGACTACGCCGGCGCCGTGAGGCTCATCACCCACGACCGCTACTTCCTGGACCGCGTCGTCACCCGGATGATCGAGGTCAACCGCGCGGAGCTGACCGTCTTCCAAGGCGGGTACACCGAGTACCTGGAAGCCAAAGCGGCGCGTGAGGAGCGCTTGGCGACGGAAGAGCAGAAGCGCTCGCGGCTCATCGAGCAGGAGCTGGCGTGGGTACGGCGCTCCCCGTCGGCACGCACCGGCAAGCAGAAGGCGCGTATCAAGCGGCTCGACGATTCTCTCGCCGGGCAGGAGGCGCAACGTACCCCGGAAACGGACGCCGGCGGGCTCCGCTTCGGGCAGCCGCCGCGCCTCGGCCGGACTGTGCTCGAGCTGCACCACATCTCGAAGGGCTACGGCGCCCGAACGCTGATCCGCGACTTTTCTACGCTGCTCAGGGCCGGCGAGCGCGTTGGTGTCGTCGGGCCCAACGGGGCGGGGAAGACCACGCTGTTGCGCATCATCCTCGGCCTCGAGACGCCGGACTCGGGAGATGTGGTTCTGGGCAAGAATACGCACCCGGCCTACTTTGACCAGAAGCGTGCGGACTTAGATCCCGACAGTTCGATTCTGGATGCTGTCGCTCAGCAGGACTGGGTCGAGGCTGGCGGCAGCCGTGTGCACCGCCGCAGCTACCTGCACAGCTTTCTCTTCCCGACCGAGATGCATGAGCAGCGTGTCTCCAGCCTATCCGGCGGGGAGCGCAACCGGCTGCTGCTCGCGCGCCTGCTGCTCGAGGATGCGAATCTGCTCGTTCTCGACGAGCCGACTAATGATCTGGACCTGACAACGCTGCAGGTGCTCGAGTCCGCCCTGGTCGATTTCGGCGGCTGCGCGATCGTAGTAACCCATGACCGCTACTTTCTCGACAAAGTCGCGACGGCACTGCTGGTCTTCGAGGATGATGGACTCGTGCGGCGCCACGAAGGCGGCTACGATCTGTACCGGCGGCTGCGCGAAGAGGAGGCACGCCTAGCGGCTGGCGCCACTGCCGCTCCCAAGCCGCGCGCCCCGGCCGACGCCAAGGGCAATCCGCCCGCAGCAGCCGACGCCCGCCCGCGCAAGCTGAGCTATCGCGAGAAGCAGGAGCTGGAAGCAATTGAAAGCGAAATCGTAGCGGCCGAGGCGGAGCGCGACAGTCTCGGCGCACAGCTTTCCGATCCCGCACTCTACGCGGATGAACCGGACCGCGTCGCCGGGATATCCGCGGAATTCAATGCATCCCGAGAGCGCGTCGAGCGGCTGTACGCCCGGTGGGCGGAGCTGGAGACAAAGGCTGGCAATTAGCCGTAACGCGCAGCACGGAATCTGTCCTCGACTCGACCGGCAGACGCTGGAATCCGCCTCCGCGGCAGTGCAAGCCGAATATTGCCGCGGAGTACAACACGGCCAACCACCAGCAGCCCGCCCCGTTTGCCGGGGGTATGAAACCCCTGGCAGGGCACTGCCCGACCTGCCGGACGAAACCGTGCTGGGGTCGCCGGCATTCTCTGCTGTCCCGTCATTCCGGCGAAGGCCGGAATCCACGGCTCGCCGCTCGGAGACCGCCCCTACGAGTGGACCCGCAGCCGCACGATGCCCGCGGGATCCCGTCCGCACACTCAGGGCAGGTTCTTCGCCGCGCTCCGCATGACAACGCGAGAGTGCCGTAACGTCAATGAGGCGCTCGTGCCAGCCCTGCGCCTCCCTCTGTCATTCTGAGGGAGCCTGCGACCGAAGAATCTCCTGCCGAAGCGCGCTATGCTCACTGGTAGCGTTCGACCCGAGACCCGAGACCGCGTTGCGGAGCGCGTCGCCAGTCGCGGTTGTGCGGATTTGAACGCCTGGAACGTTGTGATAGACCGAGAGGTGCGCCCCTGCCGCGCAGCCAGACATCACCCCCCACAGAACCCATGATCATGTGCCGCGCGACCCTGAACCCAGCACTTTACCTGCTTTGCGCCGGGGTGTTACTTGCCGCCTGCTCCAACATCTCCGGCGTCGGCGGGACCGGCGCCGACTGGGAACTTCAGATCGGGGTTATCGAAGTGGGTGGAAGACAGCATGCGCCAATCCAGTTGCCGACATTGATTCGGAAAGGAGTCGCCGCGACCGCTACGGTAGAACCCTACGGCAGCGGCTCATGCGTGCGCCTGGCCGGAGCACGAGTGATCGTGAACGGGCTCCGTGCGGAAGTCGTTCCCTACGATTCGATCGCCGTCCGGGGCGCTTGCACGGATGATCTCAAGGCCTACCCGCGCGAAGTCCGTATTCAGTTCGAGAGTGCCGGCGAGG
>JBBSMO010000434.1:0-3246 GCA_038233155.1 Longimicrobiales bacterium | reverse complement strand
GGGTGGCGAGCCTAAGCGAGCCGGGGTGAGGGCCTCGTGCGGGAGTGCCGGCGCTGCACCGGGGGGGAGGTCGAGCCAGTGGTTCTGCACTTGCCCCGAAAGCCGGCGCTCTTGCGGCACTCGGGAATGGATTCCGGCCTTCGCCGGAATGACATCACGAACGAGGAGAACGGATGATAACCCGTGACAAAACGCACCGGCTGCTCTGGTTCGGCCTGCTCGCCACCGGCGTCTACGCAACCGCCGTCGTGCTGGCGACACAGCTCGCTACGCTCGAGCGGCCCGAAGTGTTGGCGACCGCTCTGACGCTCGATCTGGCGGTGCTGCTCCCCGCAGCGTTCTTCTTCCTTGTGGCGCGGCCGCTGCGCTGGTCTCCGGCGACAATGGTGCCGGTGCTGGTCGGGGGTCTGCTAGTCGCCGGCCGCATCCTTCCTGCCGAGAGGCAGACGGCGCTCGGGTGGATAGAGCGGGGTGCATTCGGGCTCGAGCTGGGAGTCCTGGTGTGGGTCGCGCTGCGAGCGCGCGCGGCCTTTCGCGGCACGACGGACGGCGGTTCAGACCCGCTGCTGCGGCTGCGGCAGGCGGCCCGTGATCTTATACCCGGCCGGCGCGTTGCCGAACTGCTCGCGGCCGAGCTGTCGGTTCTGTTCTTCGGCCTGGCGGCATGGCGCCGGGCGCCGCACGCGCCGCCAGAGACCCGCGCCTTCACCGCACACGTGCGTAGCGGGCATGGCGGGCTGGTCTTCGCCCTGGTATTCGCATCCGCTATCGAGGGAGTCGTGGTTCACCTGCTCGTGATGCCCTACAGCCCCCTGCTCGCGTGGGTGCTCACCGCAGCGACCGCGTACGGTGCGCTCTGGCTGGTGGCAGATTACCGCGCGCTGGTGCTGAGGCCCTTGCTGGTCGATCGCCGCGGCATCCGCCTGCGGGCGGGGCTGCGGTGGTCGGCGCGGGTTCCCGCCAGCCGCATCGCCACTGTGCAGCGGGAGGCGCCCGCGGCGAAAGATGCCCTTCGGATGACGCTTTTCGGCGACCCGACGCTGTGGATCGAGTGCCGCAGTCCCGTGGTTGCTCACGGTCCGTACGGGCTGCGGCGCCGCGCGCGCTGGCTGGGCATCGCGCCGGGCCAGCGCGCGGAGTTCGAGCAGGAAATCAAGGCACTGACTGACGGAAACGCTTCTCCCCTTTCCCCCCTTGTGGGGGAGAGGGACCGGGGGTGAGGGGGCCCCAGGGGAGGGGCGCTGCGGGTGCGGTCCCCCGGCGGAGAGGCGCGGCGAGCCTAAGCGAGCCGGGGTGAGAGCCTCGTGCGGGAGTGTGTCGGCGCTGCACCAGCGTGCGAGCCACCCGGCCGGGCGGCCGGGGAGCCAGCGGTCCTGCCCTTGCGCGGGGTGTGCGGGCGGGGCGAAGCTGTTCCGCATCGAAAACCGCATCCCGCAACCGGCTGCCTGCCAGCCTCGCCATGCCCCTATCTCGCCCGTCCAAAATCGTTTGCATCGGCCGCAACTACCTCGAGCACGCGCGCGAGCTGGGCAACGAGGTGCCTGAGCGCCCGCTCGTCTTCTTGAAGCCGCCGTCGTCGCTGATTGGAGATGGCGATGCGATCTTGCTCCCCGCCGAATCCGCCCGGGTTGAGCACGAGGGCGAGATCGCCGTCCTCATCGGAGCCCGCGCCTCACGCGTTGCAGCGGAAGATGCAATGCAGTACGTGGCCGGCTACGCGCCTCTCAATGATGTCACCGCTCGCGATCTGCAGAAGACGGACGGGCAGTGGACACGCGCCAAAGGTTTCGACACCTTCTGCCCGCTTGGCCAGATGATGCCGGCGGACGGCATCGACCCTGCCACACTCGAGGTGATCTGCCGGGTGAATGGCGAGGCGAGGCAGCACGGACAAGCGTCCCAGATGGCGTTCAGCATTCCCGAGTTGATCGCATATGCATCGGGGTTCATGACGCTCGAGGCGGGCGATGTTCTGGCGACCGGCACCCCGGCCGGTGTCGGGGCTATCGAGGAGGGAGATGTGGTCGAGGTCGAGATCCCCGGCGTTGGCAGCATCCGCAACCCGGTGCACCGCCGATGAACGCGCGCCTCAACCGGGGCCTCGGCGCGGGACTGGTCCTGATCGTAATGATAGATTGGCTGACCAAGTTGTGGATCGTCAACCGCATGCGCGTGGGCGAGACGCATTCGCTGATCGATGGCTGGCTTTATCTCGCGCACCGCCGCAACACGGGCGTCGCGTTCAGCATGTTCGCCGACCTCCCCGAACCGCTGCGCCTGCCGATGCTCGCGCTGCTAGCCCTCATCGGGATGAGCGTGCTGGGGTGGATGGCCTGGTCGTCCGACAGCAACTGGATTCGCGCGGGGAGCAGCCTCGCCCTCGGCGGCGCCGCCGCGAATCTCGGCGACCGCCTCGTGCACGGCGGCGTCACCGATTTCATCCTGTTTTCGCCTTTCCCCTTCGTCTTCAACGTCGCCGACGCCGCGATCACCGTCGGTGCGGTGGTCCTTGCGTCGCAAGCGCTGTTCGAAGGCCGGGGAACCGCTCCACCGGCCGCGGCCTGACCCTCTCGTACGCACCATGGCTAACTTTTCGGCGCGCTTCGACTCCATCCCCCCCTACCCGCTAGCGGATGTGCCCGCGCTCAAGCGCGAGCTGCGGGCGAAGGGCGTAGATCTGATCGATTTAGGCGTCGGCGATGCCGATCTCCCGCCGCCACCAGCCGCCGTCGCGGCTCTGAAGGAAGCGGCGGACGACCCGGCCAACTCGCGCTACTCGTTCCAACTTGGCCTAGTGTCGCTTCGGGAGGAGATCGCGGGGTTCATGGCGGCGCGGTTCGGGGTCCGACTCGATCCGTTCGAGGAGATCCTGCCGTTGATCGGTTCGAAAGAGGGCATCTTTCATCTGCCCTTTGCCTTGATGGACCCCGGCGACGTCGCGATCATTCCTGACCCCGGCTACCAAGCCTATCTTGGCGGGACGCTGTTCGCGGGCGGCGAGCCCTTTCTGGTGCCGCTGCGGCGCGACAACGATTTTCTCATCCCGGTTCGCGATCTGCCGACGGAAGTGGTCCGGCGCGCCAAGATCCTGCATCTAAATGACCCAAACAATCCCACGACCGCGTTGGCACCGCGGGAGTACTTGGAGGATGTGGTCCGGTTTTGCCGCGACCACGATATTGTCCTGGCGTATGACAACGCCTATTCGGAAGTGGCGTACGACGGCTATCAACCGCCGTCGATTTT
>JBBSMO010000433.1:0-3254 GCA_038233155.1 Longimicrobiales bacterium | reverse complement strand
AGTGCGGAGGTGAACCAGCGTAGACGCCCCGGCGGGGCACCCGCACCGGGGGATCGCGGTCTTCTCCCGCGGGCCGACCGCAGTTCTCCCCGTGCCCCCCGGGTGGGGGCAAGGGGCCGGGGGGCAGAGGCCGGAGACGCCTAACTGACATAAACATTCCGTACGAACGGTTGTACGAACGGGTGATACACTGATCCCCCGGCACCCGAAAATCACTTCGATTTTTCAGGTGCCGGGGGATCTCGTACTACAGGTGCGCTGGCAACTTCCAGCGTCGCCTTAGCTGCGGAATGACCGCCGGATGCGGGTTTCGACCAGCCGGTTCACCTCATAGGGCGCCAGCAGCGAGATTTCGACGGGCTTGCGACCGCCCGCCTTGGAGTTGCCGCGGGTTTCCGTGCGCGAACGGATCTGCTTGCTATTCTTGGACATGATAATTGACCTGAATCAGGGTGTATTCGCTGTGATTGACGGGCGACGGAGCAAGGTTGCTCCATGCAGCGCGTGCCGCTCCGATCATTGCAAGATGCTCTTGTAGCCGTCAGTATCGGCCGATGCCGCCCGCGGGTTGAGCGGGACGCCTTTGCGACGGGCACCGGGTGAGCAGCGTTTTACACCGGGACTGCCGGGTTGTGCCGCCCTCGCGGACAGCCATCGGGCGCCGCTTGGCCTGCGAAAACATCGTCTGCTATTCCCCGCCGCACGGGCCGGGGTTGCTTCGTCACCGGCCTAGCGCGCTACCGCCCGGCTCAGCCGCCTCGAACCTCCGCGTCGAACGCACCCGTGAGGATCTTGCCGCCACGCTTGACCTGCACCCAAACGCGATAGTTGCCCGGCTGCGGAAAGGCGTACGGGAAGCGGACGGTGCTGGTCTGCGGCATTTCGCTGGCTCCATGTGCCATGCCGCTCATCTCGCTACGGGTGATGCGCTCGCCGAGCATGCCGCGCGCGGTGTCGCCCGCTTCGCTCATCTCGATCACCTTCTGCGCGGCCATCGCGATGCTGCCGGTGGGGTGCAGGTGCACGAACACGGAGGCGTCGGAGCGTGTGACCATGGCGTGGCCCGCCATGCCCATGTACGGTTCGAGCGCGGCGGGGCTGCCGTCCGGCGCCCGTACCGAAAAGCGCAGGCCCGCCTCCTGATCGGCGACTAGTGCTCCGGGCGCACGCTCCCACGTCATCATCGAGCCGTCGCTCAGGCGGACTGCGGCTGCTCCGTCGAGGTTGCCTGCTGTGCGGCTCGCCCACCAGGAATCGTCCGCATCTGGCGCGGACGCGGTCCCTCCGCCGATCGGGATGGCCGCTCCTGCGGCCGGCCCGCCTGGGGCGGCTGAAGGTGGAGGGAGGTCGACTTCGCTGACCAAAGTATGGGTCATCCCGTTTTCACGGACGATGTCGCCATACACGCGGTAGCGGCCCGCAGGGAGCGGGGGGAGCGTTACAACGAACTCGCTGGAATCTCGCGGCACGGGGTGCAGGTGGGCGAAGGCGTCTTTGTCGGTACGCACCAAGAACATGTGCATCAGCTTGCCATGGTCCGGAATCAACGGGGCCATCGCCGCCCGCTGATTGCGCCGCAGCCACACCGGGTCATTGCGCATCAGCCAAGCGGAATCGGTAATGGCCAGCGTGAGCACGCGGTCGTCTCCGGCGCTTTGTACCGACGCCCCGGACGCGAGCGTCCAATTAAGGAAACGCGCGATGGCGGCTTCCTCTGCCTGCCACCAGTTCCAGCCACCGAGAAGCAACAGGGCGAGCAGCAGCCCGGTCCCGCCCATGGCGAGGCGCGCCCGCCGCCTGTGTTTGCGGTCCGGCTCCTCTCCGGGCGGGAGCACGCTTTCTCGCACCGCGGCGCCAACGATCGTCAGCAGCCCCACCGCCAGGAACAGCCCGATCCCGGCGAGCACGATGCCAAGCGGCCGGTCGATCCCGAGGATCTCCGTGGCAACAGCCGTAACTGGAACGGACGCCGTGCCGCTGCCGCGGCTCCCCTCGACCGTGACATCGATCCTGTACGCGCCGTCCGTCATCAACCAGAGCTGCACGCTGTACAGTTCGGGGTCTCCGGCGACCGGTGTGGCCACATCGGGTGGCGGGGCCGCGCCCGCCTGCGCGGTCGCTTGTGCGGGCGCGGCGGTCACCCGCCGCACCCCCTCGCCCTCTACACGAATGGTGACATCGGCGAGCCCGGGAACCGCCCCCGGCGCCCGCACCACCACCGTAACCGGGTATGGCCCCGCGTCTCCCGCGAACCAGGTGTCCGGGCTGCCCACATGCCCCGAGCAAAGGAGGATCAACAGGGCGGCTGCAACCGTTGCGAAGGTGCGGTGTCCCCGCCAGCAACGCAAAGATCTCTGCACCCGCCGTCGCCGGCTGCTCCCTGCCGCCTCACCCAAGCGCGGCGCGACTGATAAAGGTGACAGTGGTTCTCCCTTCGGGCGTATCGGCCGCGAAGGTGCTTCGCGTTGCGCGTTCAGCGCCCTAGAAGACTTTTCGCGCTCCGGCCGCGAAGGGTTCGCTTCCCTGTTCGGTAGAGTTTTCATCTTCGCACTCTCCGCATTCCGTTGCCCCACGCAAGCCCGAGGCGTGACGAAGCGATCCCGACGACCACAGCGATCCCGAGCCCTTGCGCGAAAAGCAGCGGGCTCCACTCCCCGGCCCCGTTGATGTTCAACGTCCAAAATTCGTAGCGCCAAGGGCCAAGCGAACTCATGTACGGCCATTGGTCCGCGGCGAAGACGAAGTTGCGCGCGTACGGCGACATCATGAAGTCCGCCCAGAACCAGTGGACGGCGAGCATGATGGCGACGAATGAGACGCCCGCGGCGGTGGCAAGCACCCAGTCGCGGCGACCGCGGAAACGGTGCCTCAGCAGATCGAGTGCGAAAGCGGGGATGACGAGCAGCAGCGGAAAGGCGAGCGGCACCATCCGCGTGACCGGATTGTAGATCGGCGCGAGCTTCGGCGTGGCTGGAAAGAGCTGGAGGATCCAGAGCATCACCGCGATTATCGCCATGTAGACTAGCGCCGTTACGGTAGCGGGCCATCGCAGCTTGGATGCGCGTGCGACCGCAAGCAGCAGCAGCGGAAAAATGCCAGCGGTGATTTGGTAGAACGAGGCGCCGTGCATCAGGTTCGGACGTTCGATGAATTGCGACGCGACGATCGCCGCCATCGCCACGAGTATGCCGCCGGCGTACACGTACATCCACCCGAAGCGGCGGGCGTCCGCATCAGTCGCGCGATTCTGCGCT
>JBBSMO010000432.1:0-3257 GCA_038233155.1 Longimicrobiales bacterium | reverse complement strand
TTCGATGGGCACCAGCGGGAAGTACACGGCCTCGAGCGGCGGCTGGTCCAGCCCCTGGGCGCGGATATCTCCCGCCACGCCGGCCACCCGGTAGAACGGCCGGGCCCAGCCGTTGCCGCGGATGCCCTTGCCGATTGCCTCTTCGCCCGGCCAGAAGCGATCCGCCAGCGCCTGCGTGATCACTACCGCGCCGCTCGCCTGCTGAACGTCACCCCAATCCGGTGTGCGCCCGTGCACGGGAATACCCAGACTGCGGAAATAGCCGGGCGTCGCCGTGGGCGTCGCCACGCAGGGCGGCTCGCCTTCAATGACCGGCCGGTCCTCGAGGAAGACGACGGCGCACCCGTCAGTGTCGTCCAGCGGGCGGCGGTTGCTGCCGCCGGCGGCGGTGACACCCGGCAGCGCCGAGAGCCTCTCCTCCAAGGAGCGGTGGAAGCGGGCGACCTCCTCGTACGTGCCGTATTCCGCGCCGGGCAATGACACGTCGAAGGTGAGCACGCCGGCGGCGTTGAAGCCGGTATCCACCGAGCGAAGCTTGGTGAAGCTGCGCAGCATCAGCCCCGCGGCCGCGAGCAGCGTGAGGGCGAGCGCGATCTGGCCGATCACCAGCCCCGCGCGCACACCCTGCTGCTTGCGCGAAAGGGTGGTTGTGCGGCCGCCCTCGCGCAACGCCGTGGTCTTCGCACCACCGCCTACTAGGGGGAAGATGCCGAACAGCACGCCGCCGAACAGAGCAGCCAGCAACGCGAAGGCGGCGCTGCTCCAGCCGATGCGCACCTCGCCCAGCCGCGGGATCGTCGCGGGGGCGGTGGCGAGGAAGATGCCGGTCATCACCCAGGCGATCAACAGCCCCAGTGCCCCCGCCAGCAGCGCGAGCACGAGGCTTTCGCCCAGCGTGTTGCGGGCGAGTTGCAGCCGGGTAGCGCCCAGGGCGGTGCGCACCGCCTGTTCTCGCTTTCGCGCGTCCGCACGCACCAGAAACAGATTGGCCGTGTTGGCGAAGGCGATCACCAGGACCAGTGCGACCGCCCCGAGCAGAATCCAGAGCGTGCGGTCGGTATCGCCGACCACGTGCTCGCGCAACGGCATCACCCGTGTGCGGAACCCGTAATCGGTGATGAAGTCGGGACTGTACGCACTGGGGAATAGCTCCGGGAATTGCGCCGTCAGTGCGTTCAGATCCCGCTGCGCATCCTCGATCGTCGCGCCGGGCCGCAAACGGCCGACCGCCATGAGGCCGTGCGAGTTCACGGGCGGGCGCGACGGGTCCAGCGGGAGCGGAATCCAGATTCCGGCCGAGCCGGTCGGGAGGTCTACACCCGGCTGCATGACCCCTACGATCTCGGCAGGTTGGCCCTCTACTTCCACAGTCCTGCCAACCACGGCGGGGTCACCGCCGAACTCGCCTTGCCACAGGCCGTGGCTGAGCACGGCAACCAGGGGCGCGCCCGGCTCTGCATCCGACGGCAGGATCAGGCGGCCGCGCGCGGGCGTGGAGCCCAGCACATCGAGCATGGACGGCGTGACCACCGCTGCATCGACCTTGCGCGCGCCGGCATCGCCGATCAAGCTTACCGTGACATCTCCGAAAGCGCCAAACGCCGCGCCGATCGCATCGAAGGTCCGGTTTTCGGCTATGAAATGGTGGTACCCCGCCTCGGAGAGCCCCCATGCCTGTCCCTCCTCGAGCCCGGGCACGGGGCTGTCCAGCCACACCAGCCGCTCGGCCTCCGGGTAGGAAAGCGGGCGCAGAGCGACGCGGTCCAGCAGCGTCCAAATCGCTGTAGTCGCGCCGATCCCCAGCGCCAGAGTGAGAATTGCCGTCAGCGTGAACCCCGGAGTGCGCGCGAGTCGGCGGAGGTGAAGACCGAAGGCGCGGAAGAGGGAAGACATGCTCAATTATGGATTTTAGATTGTGGATTTTGGATTCCCCTGATCGCGGCGATACGGGCGGCCAGCGTTGTCGAGCTCGTCCCTCCCACACCTCCCCCGTCATTCTGGGCCGCTCCCAATGTAATTGTGCCTCCTGTCATTCTGAGCGAAGCGAAGAATCTCCCGCGCATCGTTCCGATCGCCGCCGAGATCCTTCGGTCGCAAGCTCCTCAGGATGACAAACTTGCAGGTCCGCTGGATGACAGGCGCTTGCCGTCTCCAGCCGGTCGCGACCGTTCCCTGGTCCCCTGGTCATCGGTCTCTGGCCGTGGTGGATTACTTCATCTCGAAGCCGGCTTCCTCGAGCTCGTGCGCGGCCTGGCTGCGCTCGTCCCGCACCACCTGCCCGTCGAACAGGTGCACCACCCGCTCTGCGTATTCGGTGTAGCGCGGGTCGTGCGTGACCATGCAGATGGTGGCGCCGTTGCGGTGCAGCTCGCGCAGCAGGTCCATCACCGCCTCGCCGTTCACGGAATCCAGGTTGCCCGTGGGCTCGTCGGCGAGCAGAACGGACGGCGTCCCGGCGATGGCTCTCGCGACCGCTACGCGCTGCTGCTGTCCGCCGGAGAGCTGCGCGGGGTAGTGCTTGACGCGATGCGCCATCCCTACCTTCTCGAGCGCGTTCTGGACCCGCTCCTTCCGCTCGGCGGCTGGCATCCCGCTGCGGTAGGTGAGGGGTAGCTCGACATTTTCGTAGACCGTGAGGTCGCCAATCAGGTTGAACGCCTGAAAGATGAAGCCGATCTCCCGGTTACGGATGTGCGCGCGCTGCGACGCGGTCAGGTTTGCCACCGGCTCGCCGGCCAGTGTGTACTCGCCGCCTGTCGGAGTATCCAGCAGCCCGAGCAGCGAGAGCATCGTCGTTTTGCCGCAGCCGGACGGGCCGGCGATCGCGACAAAGTCGCCCGGCAGCACATCCAGGTGGATCTTGTTCAGCGCGTGGGTCTCGACATCTTCCGTGTAGAAGATCTTGCTCACGCCGTCCAGCTTGATGAGCGGCTGGGTCTCTGTCGTCATCGCGGGGTTCTCCGGGTTCGGGGAGGGATGGGAGATGGAGTTCATCGCAAGCGGACGCGGTCTGTCGAGTCCCACTGCGACATGTCTGAGAGGATCACGATGTCGCCGGCGGCCAGTCCGTCTTTGATCTCGATGGTGTTCACCGAGCTTCTGCCGAGGCGGACCGGGACGCGCACCGCTTCGCCGCCGCCATCCACGAGCCTGAATAGGCCCACGGTGCTTTCCGCCTGCCCGTACGCCGGCCGGCCGACGTGTAGCACGTTTTCGAGCCGCTCGATCTGGATGGTGCCGTCCACGCTCAGGTCCGG
>JBBSMO010000431.1:0-3259 GCA_038233155.1 Longimicrobiales bacterium | reverse complement strand
TTCGCCCTGCTCAAGCCGCTCCTGCTCTGGATCAACGACGGCCTGATGGCCGTGTTCTTTTTCCTGATCGGGATGGAGGTGAAGCGCGAGGTGCTCGACGGGGAGCTGTCGCGCCCGGCTCGGTGCTGTCCGGCGCGCTCGGCTACCTGCTGCTCCGTACCGCGGGTGGGCGCGGGGTAGGGCGAACTTTGGCTCACGCGCCCCGGCAGCCCAGCTTGTGAGCGGTTTTCCGCGCGGGTATCTTGGGTGGCACGCATCCACAAGAAACACTGCCTGGCGCAAGATCCTGGAGGCGAAGCATGGAAGCGCTGACCATCGACGTATCCGACATCGGCCAACTCACGGACGACGCACTTTATCGCCTGTCGCGGGCCAACCAGTGCGTACGGTTCGAGCGTACCCGCCACGGAGAGCTGATCGTCATGTCACCAACGGGAGGAGAAACCGGTGTGCGGAACAGCCTGATCAATGCCGCTCTCGTACATTGGAACGAGCAGAGCGGTCGGCCGGGCGCCGTGTTCGATTCGAGCAGCGGGTTTCGGCTACCCGACGGCGCGATGCGCGCCGCGGGTGCCGCGTGGGTCGCGCGGGACCGGTGGGAGGGGCTTTCCGCCAAGGAGCGACGAGGCTTCCCGCCGCTGTGCCCGGATTTCGTGATCGAGCTGATCTCCGAATCGGACGATCTGCGCGCGGCACAGGCGAAGATGGCCGAATGGATCGCGAACGGGTGCCGACTGGCCTGGCTGATCGACCCGGTTCGTGAGCAGGTTTTCGTTTACCGCGAGGACGGGAGCAGCGCCATCCTCCCTTCGTTCGATGCGCCGGCGAAGGGCGAGGCGCTGCTGCCCGGATTGATTGGGCCCCTCGCCCCGCTGCGCTGAAGGCAGCGGAGCGGGGCGGGCTCACCCGCCGGGCTGCTTGAGATGCTCGTTCAGGAACGCGACGGTGCGCTGCCATGCGTCCGCGGCAGCCTCGGGTTGGAAGGCGTTGCCAGACGGGTTGGCGAACGCGTGCCCGGCGCCCTCGTAGAAGCGGATCGTCGCGTCTTTGCCGAGCCGCTGCAGCGCGGCTTCCATTTCGCGCACCTGCGCGGGTGGAATCCCCTGATCTTCCGCGCCGAAGAGGCCGAGCAAGGGCGCATCGAGCTGGCGCAGCCGTTCCGGCTCGGTGACCGGCTGGCCGTAGTACATCACCACTGCATCGACCGCGCCCGGCATGGCGAGCCCGGCGTTCAGGCTCCACCCGCCGCCGAAGCACCAGCCGATCGTCCCGATCCGCTCCGCACTCCACTCGCGCTGCAGGTAGCCGGCGGCGGCCTCGAGGTTTTCGACGCCGGCCTCGCGGTTGTTCATCACCGAGGTCATCAGCGCACGCGCCTGCTGCGGATCCGTCGCGACCTCGCCGCCGTACATGTCGACCGCAAGTGCGGTGTAGCCCTCACCGGCGAGCCGGCGCGCCATCATGCGGATGTTGTCGTTGAGCCCCCACCACTCGTGGATCACGATCACTGCGGGGAGCGTGCCGGCCGGAGCACTGGCCGGGCGGGCGAGATAGCCGCGGAGCGGCTGGCCGTTCACGGTGCCGTAGACTACCTCCTGCGTGCTGACCTGCTGCGCCGGCTCCATCGCGGAGGCGTTGGCGACCGGCGCATCGCCGGCGTGCTCGCGCGCCATCGCCTCCGTGTGAGCGGCGTCGGCGGGCGTGGCACCGGGCGTGCTCTGCCGGGCGCAGCCGGCCAGGAGCAGAAACGAGCAGGCGAACGGAATCCAACGTACACTGAGCATGAGGTCTCCTCGTCAGGGCGCGGAAAGCGGCGGTCGCTCTCCATTTCGGCGGTGCGCGGTGTGCACACCCGGCCCTGCTGCAACATCGGTTCCCCGCGCCCGGTTCGTCGCGAGGGCGGGCTCAGGGATCCGAGCAGTCGCGCTTGTAGCCGCACGTCGGGCAGACGATCTTGCACAGGTGCTCGTACATCGACGAGCCGCAAATGTCGCACTGGTAGCCGTGCGGAGCGGGCGCCGGAGCAGGGTTGGGAGCGGGAACCGGCGCGCATGTCGAGGCGGGCACGGCCGTCGGGTTCTGCGCGCGGATTCGGCTGCACCAGCGGGGGTCCTGAGGTCGCATAGCGTCACCGTGGAAGAAGGAGCGGAGTTCATCCGTATCAGGGGAATATCGGCAGCTCCCCGCCGAATTGCTACGTCGGTTCGGTCACGCTCCGGCAACGAACCGCGTCCTACTCCGCCGCCGCCCGCTCGACGACAACGATCGCGGGGTCGAGCTGATCGACCTCTTCCTGGCGGCCGTCGTTCCAGCGGACGACGGCGTACAGCGCGAGCGCATCGACCACGCGCCCCTGCGCACCAGACCGGTGCCGGACCTCGTCGCCGCTCCGGAAAAAGTGGTGGGACTCCAGTTGCAAGCTCATCGTCCTCCGTTCGGGGGCGGAATCGGCAGCCGCCGCGGGCCGGCTCGGGAAGCAAAGCTACACCCGTACCGAGCGCGTGGGGAGTATCCCCTCGAGCAGCCACGGAGTTCGCCCAGCGGATTCGCCCGCCGCAACAGGCAGTCTTTCATTCACAAGCTCGCAACCTTCTCGTTCTCCCCGACAGGTGAACCGTGACCGTTTCAGAGATGCAAAACCGCTTCGACCGGATCGACCGCGGAATCACGCACTGGATGGCGCGCTACGGCATCCGGCTGCTGCGGATCAGCCTGGGTGTGATTTTCTTATGGTTTGGCGTGCTCAAGTACTTCCCCGGCCTGAGCCCGGCGCAGGAGATCGCGTCGGATACGATCCGCGTGCTGACCTTGGGGTGGATGGGGCCGGCCGTGTCGATGCCGATCCTCGCAACGTGGGAGTGCCTGATCGGGCTGGGGCTGATCTTCGGCATGTTCCTGCGGCTGACGATCCTGCTGCTCTTCCTGCAGATGTTCGGTGCGGTCGCGCCGGTGTTCGTGTTTCCGGAGCGCGTCTTCACGTACTTCCCCTACGTGCTCACGCTGGAAGGTCAGTACATCATCAAGAACGCCGTGCTGATCAGCGCCGCACTGGTAATCGGCGCGACGGTGCGCGGCGGCGGCGTGGTCGCGGACCCGGAGCTCGCCCGCGCCGCGGGAACCAGCCAGGATCAGGACGAGCTGGTGGATTGAAACCGATCGGCGGGTGGGGAGGGCGCGCCGGCTACGGCACGGGCTCGTTGTGGAGGCGGAGCCAGGCGGCGAGCTCGTCTTCCGCGATAGCGCCGGCGGCAAGGTCGAT
>JBBSMO010000430.1:0-3266 GCA_038233155.1 Longimicrobiales bacterium | reverse complement strand
GGCAGAAGGCGGTAACGGTGACGCCCGTACCCTTCATTTCGTTGGCGAGTGCTTCGCTGAAGGACAGCACGTACGCCTTCGTCGCGTAATAGACCGACATCAGCGGGCCCGGTGCGAACGCCGCGGTAGAGGCCACATTCATCACCCGCCCGCGCCCGCGCTCCGCCATGGGCGCCAGGAACAGCTTGCAGAGGTGCGTGAGCGCGGTGACGTTCAGCCGGATCATCTCGAGCTCGCGTTCTATCGGGGTCTCCACAAACGCGCCGTAGAGACCGAAGCCTGCGTTGTTGACCAACGCATCGACCTGGACGCCTGCGTCGAGCGCCGCATCGAACACACGTTGCGGCGCAGCCGGCTCGGAAAGGTCTTCGGAGATCACGTGCACCGTCGCTCCATGCCGCTGTTCGAGCTCGGCCGCTAATACCCGCAACTTGTCCTCGCTGCGCGCGACCAGCACCACATCCTGCCCGCCGGCGGCGAACAGCCGTGCCAGCTCGAGTCCTATGCCGCCGGACGCACCTGTGATCAGAGCAGTCTGCTTGGACATCGTGCACCTTGGGTGTTCGGGGAAGAGCGGCGGCGGCGATCCCGCCGGGCGGTGAGTCAAACTGGCGTTTCGATCCGTTGTTCATTGCGGCGGTCGAGGCCGGTACCTAACGCGGTTTCGCCCGCGAGCCAATCGACGAGGCCGCGCATGTCCGAGCCGCCGGCCACTCGCTGGCGCATCTGCTCCGCGCTGTTCCCGCGGCGCAGAAGTGCCTCGAGTGCGTCCAAGCTGTCCCCGTCGCCCAGCTCGCGGGCGCGCGGGCCGAAACGGTCTACCAGCGATCGCACCGCATCGCGCACGGGGACGCCGCGGTCGAGTTCGGCATCGATCAGCTCCGCGTCCATCCCGTAGCGTGCTGCGAGCCAGCGGTTGGTGTCGATGATGGCATCCAGGAGCGCCGGGTTGAAGCCGCCGGTGTGCGGGGGCGGGAGAGTGTCCTCCACGGCGGCGACGATCAGCATGCGGGCGAGCGCCGCGATGGCAACCGCGTCGTCTATGCGCGGGCAGACATCGGGCGAGCGAAACTCGACGGTCGGGTACTTCGGGCTGAGGCGCACGCCCCAATACAGAGTTTTGCGGTCGGGCACAGCGCCCGTACGCAGCAAAAGATCTACGAAGCGCTCGTATTCCGCGGCATCCCGAAAGTGCGGCGGCGCGCCCGACAAGGGGAGCCGTCGCCATATGATGGTGCGAAAGGATGCGAAGCCGCTATCCTCGCCTTCAAAAAAAGGAGAGCTGCAGGAGAGGGCGAGCAGGTGGGGAGTGTACGGCCGCACGCGCTCCATCACCTGGTTGCGGTCCGAATCATCCGGCACCGCGACATGAATGTGCATACCGAAGAGGTGTTCGTCCCGCCCGATGCGCCCAAACCGCTCGCGAATCATTTCCGGCCGCTCGCCCTCACTCATCTGGTGCCCCTCCCAGTGACTGAAGGGGTGCAACCCGGCCGCTAGAATATCCAACCCCTCGGCTGCCGCCGCCCCGCCCACCTGGAAGCGCAGACGCCGCAGCTCGCGACCGACGGCCTTGGTGTCCTCGCAGACGGTGGTTCCGATCTCGACCATGGTCTTCTGCAGCTCCTGGCGAATTTCATCGGACCAGTCCAGGTGCAGCACCTCATCGGCCCGGCTGCGCAGCTCGCCAGTCTGAGGATCTATCAGCTGGTACTCTTCTTCTACGCCGACGGTGTACAGATCTGCCATGACGCACTCGCGCTGGATGGATGAAGTGGCCGGGCGATTCCCTCACCGCCCGCCGTCCGCAAGGCCCGTGCGCAGCAGCCGAGTACAGCATCGCGCTGCCCCCCGGCAGCTACACCGTGCGCGTGGTGCACCTGGGCGACGTAATCCGTGAAGGAGTGTTGGTCGAGGAGCCGGTGGTCGTCCGGTAACCTGAGGGGGCGGCGCGGGTCGCGCTGAACCGCGGCGCGGCTATATTGGACCGAGTCCCTGCGCGTTTTCGCCGCCCCCGCCGCCCATGCCAGCTATCGCCACCGCCACCGACGGCGAGTCACGCGCCAAGAAGACCCGCCGGCAGCTCCTCAACCCGCTGCGCCTGCGCGGCTACTTCGCCGTCAAGCTGCCGCTGGCGCTGTTTGCCGGGCTGCGGGTGCGCGAACTGACGGATGAGCGGTGCGCCGTCTCCGTCCCCTACAACTGGCGAACGACCAATCCCTTCCGCTCGACATACTTCGCCGCCCAAGCCATGGCCGCCGAACTCTCGACGGGAGCGCCTGCGCTGCTGGCGGTGCGGAGCGCCGGGCAGTCGGTGGCGATGTTGGTCGTAGGGATGTCGGCGGACTTCGAGAAAAAGGCTACCGCCAGCGCTACCTTCGTCTATGACGACGTGGCGGCGATGCACGAGGCGGTGCGGCGGGCGATCAGCACCGGCGAGCCCCAGACGGTAGAGGCGACCAGCGTTGGGACGCTGCCCGACGGCTCGGTGGTGGCGCGCTTCGGCTTCACCTGGTCGTTCAAGGCGCGGGCGACGGAACGCTGAGAGCTAAAGCTTCCCTGGCGGCTCCGGAATCAGCTCTGTCATCCAGAAGCGCCGCTCCCGCAGCGCCGTGTCGCCGCGTATAAAGCGAATGGGCTCCGCGAACTGCGGTCCCCCGTATACAAAGGTGTGGAATTCCCCATTCTCGCCGCAGGGATCGGCTCGCGGCGGCAGACTGGCCAGCAGCGACGCATCGTATTCACGCCCGGCGAACTCACGCGGCAGTGCCTCTCCATCTACGCAGACGAGCACCGCGCCATAGCCGAGGGAAATGAATTCGCGCGCCAGCTCCGTCGTATCCCGCCCCCAGAGCGGGAAGAGCGCCCGCATCCCTGCCGCTCGCACCTGCTCCTCACGGAACCGCCGGACGTCGTCGAGAAACAGATCGCCGAACGCCACCGCGGTAGCTCCCGCCTCGCGCAGCAGCTCGAGCGCCCCGCCCATGATGCGAAGGTACTCGGCGTTGCTGGGTGCCGCCGGTAGCGCTGCAGTGTGCAGCGGAAGGCCGAGCGACGCTGCCTGCGCAGCCAGCAGCTCTCCTCTTACTCCGTGCACGCTCGCCCGCCCGTCCCGCTGCCGCACATTGGTGAGCAGCCCCGCGACCTCGTGCTCCCCCGCCCGCAGCTCGTGCAGCGCGAGCATCGCATCCTTGCCGCCGCTCCAAGACACCACCACGCGCTCATTCATAGCCGTTTAGAAGTGTGTTGCAGAAGCCTGCCGAGGT
>JBBSMO010000429.1:0-3268 GCA_038233155.1 Longimicrobiales bacterium | reverse complement strand
GCGGGCACGAAGGCGCCGACGGTTTCGAGAGCGAGGGTCGGCGCACGCAGGTCTACGGCGAAGCGGCGCGGCTCCGTCATGCCCGCCCGCACCTCGCCAATCAAGCGGCTGACGCCCGTGGGCCCCTGGTGCGTCAGGTCCAACTCGGCCGCGATGCGGGTATCCGCGCCGCCGCGTACCGTCGCGCGCCCCCCAAGTGTCCCGCCGAGCGGAAAGTCCGGCGAGAAGGCACGCACCAAGGCTACCTGCAGCGGGTCGAAGCGAAGCGCAAGGCCAGGGGTCGAGAAGCCACCCGCGGTGCTGACGATTCCGTTGGCGAGAACGCGGCTGCGGCCGGTCTGCGCATCGCGGTGCGTCAGATCCGCGTCGATGCGCAGGCGCCCGGGGGTGCCATCGAGCGTGGCGCGGCCCGCGATGGTGCCGCCGAGGGGAAGATCCGGCGCGAAGGTCCGGGCGAGCGCGACCTGCACCGGCTGGAAGCGCAGGGTGAGATTGTCGGCGGCGAAGCCATCCGCGACTTGGACGCGGCCGTCGGCGAGCAGCCGCGAGCGGCCGGTGTTCGGAGCGCGGTGAACCAGATCGGCGTCCAAATCGAAGCCGCTGGCGGTCGAGCCGGAGAGCATCGCCTGGCCGGTGAGTGCGCCACGAAGGTCGAGATCGGGACGGAACGACCTGGCGAGCGCGAGCTGCAGCGGGTCTAGCCGGAGCCGCAGATTGCGGGCGCGGAAGCCCTCAGCGGTGGTTCCTAGAAGGCCGTCAGCAACGATGCGGCTGGTCTCCCCGGCCGGCTGGCGGAAAGTGACCACGCCGTCGACATCCAGCGCGGCGGCGTCTCCCGAAAGCGCAAGCCGGCCGCTGGCGGTGCCATCTATCGGAATCTCCGCATCGGGCGCCAAGCGCTGGATCAGCCGGGTATCGATGCCGGCAAAGCGCAGATCCGTATCTCCCAGCTGCAACGAGTCGCCGATCTGCGCTTCCGCATGACCCGCGAGTTCGGCCCCCTCGATGCGAACGTCGATGTCGCGCGCTACGATGTGCGTGCGCTCGCCCTGCCGCACGATGGCCAGTTGCAGGCTGCCACCGCCGCTGTCCGGCAGCGAAGGGCGGAACCACTGCAGATCGGCCAGCCGCACCGGCGCGGCGCGCACGGCGGCCCGCAGATCCCCCGATTCCTTGGCGTACGCGCCTTCCGCCGCGAGCCTCGACCCGGGGAGCACCAGCCTCACATCATCGAAACGAATCGAGTCCTCGCCAATTACGAAGCGCCCCTGCAGGTCCTCGATTCGCACGCCAGGGGGGCGGAAAGGCAGCGCGAGCGCCGTCAGTTGCGCGACGTCGATCCGGATGTCCGCGCTGTCCGGGTGCGCGAGCCGCAGCAGCGGCAGGCGTGCATCCAGATCGCGAAAATTTTGGACACTTTGCAAGCCGTTCGCAACCCGCACCACTTCCAGGCGGCTGTCCGCCGACAGCGCAGCGGCGATCGCGCTGTCGCGCGCAACGCCGCTCAAGGTGCTATCGGGCTCCCATTCGGTGCGAACCAGCAACCGCCCGCGAGCGATCGACAGATCCTCGATGCGCACCCAGGAGCCGAATCCGCCGCTGGTGGCAGTGTCGGGCGCGGTGGTATCGCTGGGGAAGATGCGGGCAAAGTTCCAATCCTCCCCCGGCCGCTTGTCGAGCACGATGGTGGGATCGACTAAGCGCACGTCCGAGAGCAGGATCTTCTGCGACAGCAGCGCGCCCAGCGAGTAGCCAAGCGAGATGCTGTCCGCCTCGAGGAAAGGTGCACCCGCACTGTCGGTGATCACGACGTCGTGGAGCGTCGCGCCCGAAAGAAGGTTGCCGCTGATCTCGCCGATTTCTACCCTGCCGGCGACGGCCCCCTCGAGAGCGCCAAGCGCCAGCCGCCGGACTCGCTCCCGCCCGAAATCGGTCTGCGTCACGACGAGCAGCGCGCCGGCGATCAACAGCACGATAGCGCCGAAGATGCCGAGGATGATCTTGGCCCAGCGCGGCATCAGAAAGCCTGCCCGATGGAGAGGTGCAACTGCAGTCGGCTCAGCACCTGTCCGAAGGTGCCGCCCGAGCCTTCCAGCGGATCATACCGCTTTCGCCTCTCGAGCTGCACGAGCCGGGACTCGCCGTCCGGCCCGGTGATCTGGGTGACCACGGGCAGCCTCTCGACCAGGGTAGGGCGGATGCCGAGATCCAGCCGCACCGGACCTACGGGTGTTACGTAGCGGAAGCCAAAACCCGGCGTGACCGAGCGCCGCGCGCCGGGCGGAACGTTGAGGTTGCGGTCACCGACGGTAGCGGCATCGATGAACACCGTCCCGCCGATGGGCCCGAACAATGGAAAGCGGTATTCGATGTTGACTTCCACGACCGAGTTGCCGCCAAGCGGGCGCGGCTGGAACTCGCTCGATAGCACGACATTGGGATCACAGGTGGCGTCGGCGATGCTTTCGGCCGTGCACGGCTCGCCTCGTTCGGGATCGTCGGGCCCGGCGAGCAGTGCCCCTGGCGGGACGGTCAAAATCCGTGGCCCGAGCTGGTTCTCGCCGAAGCCGCGCACCGAGCGTGCGCCGCCGGCATAGAAGCGCTTGCGCGGGTGGAGAATCGCGTCGTCGGTGCCGGCAACGCCCACGGCCTCCGCGGTGCTTTCGATGGGACGTACCCACCCGCCGCGCAGCCGGCCCGCCAGCACGCCGGGGCCGAGTGGCAGGTAACGCGCCGCCTCGCTCCAGGCGCGGTTGTAGCGGAAATCGGAGAGCGTGAACCCGGACGCGTGCTCCACGTTCGCCTCGGCCGTCCAGCCGCGGGTTGGGTTCAGCGGGTCGTCCGTGCGTTGCGCGAAAATCCGCATCCCCAGGGGCGACATTGCCTGGGTTCCCTGCAGCGCGGAGATCGAGGCGGGGCGGCATACGCCGAAGTTGATGCAGTAGTAGAGCTCCCCGGCCTCTACGGTCGTCTGCTCGAACCTGTAGGTCAGGCTGAGCGGCAGATCTTCAGCCAGGCGGCGCGTGAATGCCGCCGACGCGCCGTAGCCACGGTCGATCACGATGCCGAGCACCGACCGCCGCTGGGCAAAGAGGGAAACGCCGAGCGAGTTCTTCGAGGTCAGGAAGAACGGCTGCGTCAGGTCTGCCGAGAGCTGCCATGTGGGGTCGAGAAAGGCGGCGTTCACCCCGCCGATCCCTTCCGGGACGGCACTGCTGAACCCTGTCTTGTCGACGAGCTGCGGCGCGAGCAGGTTGCCAACGGCCGC
>JBBSMO010000428.1:0-3272 GCA_038233155.1 Longimicrobiales bacterium | reverse complement strand
CGAGTTTCGCGGCGTCGGGCTCGAGGTGGGGCCGGTGTTTCCTAATCGGGTGGACGCCGACGTCGCGTTCGGCCTGCGGCTCGATTTCGGCTATCTAGGACCAGCGCTCCGGGTGCTGCCGAGCATCACCTTCTGGTCGTCCGAGCTGCAACAGAAGGAGGTAGACCGGCTGGGAGAGCAGATCGTCGAGGTCTGTCTCCGGCAGCAAAACGCGCCGTGCCCGGGCGAGCTGACCTTGGGGCGCGTCGGCTTCAGCGATCTGGCGATCAACGCCGACGCGCAATACGAGTTCACCGATACCCCGCTCCTCTTCACGCCGTACCTGGGGGCGGGGCTCGGCATCCATTTTCTGAATGGCTACGGCGACTTCGTGGACGACACCTTCATCGAAGACTTTCTCGACGCCATAACACCTTCGCTCAACCTGAGCGCCGGGCTGACCGTGCCGGCGTCGCCCCAGTTCGAATTCTTCGGCGAGGGGCGCCTAGCGATGATGAGCGACGTCCCACATTTTGGAGTGCAGATTGGCGGGCTGTGGCGATTCGCGCAGCCGCTGATACGCGGCACCGATGTTGCCCGCTGACGCGGCGTTGCTATTTTCCATCTACCGAAGGATACCATGCCAGAGAACGCGCAATCACTGATTGACGGCTTGAACGAAGACCTCGCCGCCGAATACCAGGCGGTGATCATGTACCGCACCTATGCCAGCTTGGTCAGCGGCCCCTATCGCCAGGAGCTGAAGGCCTTCTTCGAAGGGGAGATTCCCGACGAGCTGAACCACGCCATGTTCCTCGCCGACAAGATCGTCGCGCTCGGCGGCATCCCTACCACACGCGCCGGTGATGTCGCTACAGCGACCGACAACCGGCAGATGCTCGAAAACGCACTGCAGGGCGAGGTCGACACCATAGCGCGCTATACCCGCCGGGTACAACAGGCGGAGGCCGCCGGCGAGATCTCGATCAAGATCCAACTCGAGGATCTGATAGTGGACGAGAGCAACCACCGGGACGACATCCGCCGCATGCTGACCGACTGGCGCTGAGCGAGTGCTTGCCCGCACCCGCGGCTTCGGATATATTTTCAGGTTGATTTCCGCAGAGTACTACCCGCAAAACCACAGATTGTCATGAAACCCCACATACATCCCAACTACCAGCAGGCGACCGTGCATTGCGCCTGCGGCAACAACTTCGACACGCGCTCTACACAGCCTGAGATCCACGTCGAGATCTGCTCGCACTGCCATCCTTTCTTTACCGGCAAGCAAAAGCTGATAGATACCGCCGGCCGTGTGGAACGCTTCCGCCAGCGCTACGCGAAGGCTTCGGCCGCCGAGTAGCACGGTACCGGTCGCTGGTTAAAGGGCCCCGTTCAGGGCCCGCTTCGAACGATGCAGAGCCGGGGTCGCGATCCCGGCTCTGCTTTTAGAAGTGCTTTCACTGCCGGCGTTCCGCCTCCCGCCTGTGTGGGTTCTCGCATGAACAACCTGATTTCAGACATCGAGCGCCGGTACGAAGATGTCAACGCGCAACTCGCGGATCCGGCTGTGCTCGCCGACCATGAGCGCCTGCGCGATCTGTCCCGTGAGCACTCGCAATTGGCGGAGGTCAAGGACGCCGCCGCGGAGCTCGAGCGCGTGCGGACCGAGCTCGAGGGCGCGCGCGAGCTGGCGGATGAGGCTGAGGACCCGGAGATGCGCACCATGGCCCAAGCCGAGGCAGCCAAGCTCGAGCGCAGCGAGGAGCGGCTGGCGGCGGCGCTGCAGCGGCTGCTCATTCCCCGCGATCCGCTCGATGACCGGGACGCGGTGGTCGAAATCCGCGCCGGAACCGGCGGTGACGAGGCTGCACTCTTCGCGGGAGACCTGGTGCGCATGTACACGCGGCTGGCGGAGCGCCGCGGGTGGCGGACCGAGCTGCTGAGTGCGTCCGAGGGGTCGCTTGGCGGGATCAAGGAAACCGTCATGGTCGTGCGCGGTGCGGACGCATACGGCGAGTTGCGCTACGAATCTGGGGTGCACCGGGTGCAGCGCGTGCCAGCCACGGAAAGCCAGGGCCGCATCCATACCAGTGCCGCTACGGTAGCGGTTCTTCCGGAAGCGGAAGAGGTAGATGTCCAGATCGACCCGAACGAGCTGAAGATCGACGTGTACCGCTCGTCCGGCCCTGGCGGGCAATCTGTGAACACCACAGATTCGGCGGTGCGGATCACCCATCTTCCGACCGGCCTCGTCGTTACCTGCCAGGACGAGAAATCGCAGCACAAGAACCGCGACAAGGCGCTCGGCGTTCTGCGCTCGCGCCTCCTGGACATGCGCGTATCCGAGCAGGAGGCGGATCGTGCCCGGGAACGCAAGCTGCAAGTTGGCACCGGTGACCGCTCTGCGAAGATCAGGACGTACAACTTTCCCCAGAGCCGGGTAACGGACCACCGCATCGGCTTTTCCACGCACGCTCTCCAGCAGGTGTTGGATGGCGAGCTCGACGAGCTGATTGAAAATCTCAAAGTAGCCCGGCAAGAAGAACGCGCCGCGTAGCCCCGTGCCTGGCACTCGAGAGGAGGTTTGGACGCCGGTCTCGCTGATCCGGTGGACTACGGATTACCTTGCCGGCAAGGGGCACGAACAGGCCCGGCTGGCGGCGGAGCTGATGCTGGCCGCCACCCTCGGCGTAAAGCGGCTCGAGCTATATCTTCAGTTCGATCGCCCCCTCGCCGGGGCGGAGCTCTCCGCATTCAAAGCCCGCCTGCAACGCCGTCTGAAGCACGAGCCCTTGCAATACATAGAGGGGATGGCCCACTTTCGGAACCTCGAGCTGCAGGTAGACCCGCGCGTTCTCGTGCCGCGCCCCGAAACCGAGCTACTCGCCGGTGCCGTATTGAAGTGGGCGGAAGGGCGGGCCGGCCCCGAGGTGCTAGAGATCGGCACCGGGTCGGGCGCCATTGCATTGAGCCTGGCAACCGAAGCAGATTTCGCGCGCATCGTGGCGACGGATATTTCGGCGGGCGCTCTCGCCGTCGCGGAGGCGAACCGGCAGGCGGTCGCGCCCGCGGCCCCAGTCGAGCTCCGCCTCGGGCGCGGCTACGAGCCAGTAGCCGGCGAGACCTTTCAGGTGATCGTCTCGAACCCGCCGTACATCGCGTTCGGCGAGCGCGCGGAGCTGGCGCCGCAGGTGCGCGATTGGGAGCCGGAAGCGGCGCTCTTTGCGGGGCCGGGCGGACTGGAAGTGATAGAGGACTTGAGCGCGGGTGCTCCCGGGCACCTCGAT
>JBBSMO010000427.1:0-3288 GCA_038233155.1 Longimicrobiales bacterium | reverse complement strand
GCGGCGGCGATATCCGTGGCGATGATGCGGTCTGCCGCGAGCGGCGCGATGTGTTCACGAAGCAGGCCGTAGGCGCGCGCCACCCCTGCCCCGGGATGCAGGGGCTTTAGAAACTCGAGCGCCTGCGCCGCGCACATCAGCTCAATGCCGATCACGGTTTCCGCATTTCGCAGCACCCGCCTCGCCTTGATCGCCGCCGCCATCCCCATCGAGACGTGGTCCTCCTTGCCCGCGCCGGTGGGAATCGAATCCACGCTCGCGGGGTGCGCAAGCCCCTTGCTTTCGCTGACCAGGGCGGCAGCGGTAATCTGGGCCAGCATCATCCCGGAATGGAGGCCGGGCTGATCCGTCAGAAAGGCGGGCAGGTCCGATAGATCCGGGTTCACCAGCCGCTCCGTACGCCGTTCGGAGATCGAGGCGAGATCGGCCAACGCAATCGCGAGCAGATCGAGCACCTGTGCGACCGGCTGCCCGTGAAAGTTGCCGCCGCTGAGGACGGTGCCCATCCGGCCCTCCTCATCTTCCAGATCCGGGAAGATGAGGGGGTTATCCGTAGCGCTGTTCGCCTCCGTTTCAAGCACGCCCCGCACGTAAGATAGCGCGTTGCGCGCCGCTCCATGCACCTGCGGCATGCAGCGGAGCGCGTATGCGTCCTGTACCCGCGGGTCATCGTGGCGATGCGATTCGCGGATCTCGCTTCCCGCCAGCAGCGCCCGAAGCCGGCTCGCGCTGGTCCGCTGCCCTGCGTGGGGCCGAACCCGCTGGATCTCCGCGTGAAAGGCCGTCGGCGTCCCGCGCAGCCCCTCGAGCGACATCGCTCCCGCGACCTCTGCCGCCTCGACCAGCCGCTCGGCCGCCAGCAGGGTGAGAATCCCGACGGCGGTTTGGACCTGCGTGCCATTGTTCAGCGCGAGCCCGTCCTTGGCTCGCAGCGTGACGGGCTCGAGCCCGGCGCGGGCGAGCGCCTCAGCGCCGCCTATCACCTCGCCCTCGAACTCCGCCTCGCCCTCGCCGATGAGCACGAGGGCCAGGTGAGAGAGGGGCGCCAGATCTCCGGAGGCGCCTACGGAACCCTGCTCCGGAACCAGGGGGTGCACGCCGCGGTTCAGCAACGCGACAAGCAGCTCGACCACACCGGGGCTCACGCCGGAAAACCCTTTGGCGAGAACGTTGGCGCGCAACAGGGTGACGGCGCGAACCTCGCGCCGCGAGAGTGGCGGCCCCGTTCCCGCAGCATGGCTGCGGAGCAGGTTCAGTTGCAGCGCTTCGAGCTGCTCGCTTGGGATCGCGATGTCAGCAAGGCGGCCGAACCCGGTGGTGACGCCGTAGACGACGCGGCCCTCTGCGACGGCCGCATCCACGACAGCTCTCGAGCGGGCCATCCGGCGGCCGGCATCCGGGTGCAAGGCGACCCTCGCGCCATCCGCAACTGCTTCGGCGGCTTCCAGAGTAAGAGTGTCGCCATCCAGGAGAATCGCATCTCCTGCGGGGCAGTCGGGTTCTTGCATGGCGGGAAACTACTCGGCAGCGGAAGCGCGAGCAAACGGGGGCCGCGGGGAGCACGACGAGATGCCGCGCCACCTCTATGTCATTCTGAGGGAGCCTGCGACCGAAGAATCCCCAGCCGCCTTACCGAAATCCCTTCGACAAGCTCAGGGCAGGCTCTTCGCTGCGCTCAGGATGACAGCCGGGGCGTTGGCTCCGGACAACAACCGGGCGTTCGCGCAGGATAACAACCGGGCGCTCGCATCCGATGCCAGCTTCGCGTCACCTCTGCGTGCGATGATACCGCCCGTCGACAATGTTCAGCTCCACACTACTGCCCGGCACCATCGGCAGCAGCAGTTCGCGCTGCCACGCCGAACCCGAACCGATCCCCGGGAGGCTGGCAGATGAGTTGATAGATGAGGCGGCCGGTACGCCGCTGAACGGCGCGCTAAGCGAGCTGACGTGCCCGTTGAAGTCGAGAGCCGCGACGCGATACGTGTACTTGCGGCCTGCCTCGGCACGCAGGTCTAGGAACCCGGTTCCATCCGTCTCGCCCACCTGGTAGAAGACGGGGCTGTCGTCTATGGCCATCAGGAAAATCTGGTACTTCCAGAGATCCTGGCCGAGCCCGCCATCGCTCCAGCGCAGCAGCAGCCCGTTGTCGCGCGAAGCAGCGGAGAGTGCTACGGGCGGCGGCGGGTTGCGCACGACCGGTACGTCCGCGCGTACGGTTTCGGACGGGCTGCCTTCCACATTACGCCGTTCATCCGCGGCTACGATGTAGTAGTCGTAGATGTTGCCTGGCCGGACATTGAAGTCCGTGTACAGGCAGCGCTCCGCGCCGCAGGAGGTGACCGTAGCGACCAGCAGGAACTGTCCCGCGGTTCCGCTGCGCGAATAGACGCGAAAGGGTTCTCCGTTCCAGTCCCGGGGCAGCTCCCACGAAAGTTGTACGGCCGGGTTGCCGACGGGGTCGCGCGGCGCATCGCCGGGCACCCAGCCCTCGACGATCCATTCCGCGACCGCGTCGGCATTTTGCGGCGCCTCCGGGCCGAAGCGCGGGTCGAGCGGGTCGTCGGAATTGCAGGCCCCGAGGGCCGCCAGCGCCGTGCCCAACAGCATCCATCGTTTCATGAGCGGTACTCCGAGCAAGCGAAAAGAAATCACCGAATGTCGTCACGCCCGCCGATATCGCGTTCCCGGTAATCCACCTTCAGGTCCGGCAGGTCTACAAGTCGTACAGAAACAGAAAAGGAGGTGTTCCCATAAATGGTGCGTGTGAGGTCGAAATCCGCTTGCCAGCGGTACAGGTCCCGACGGAGGTTGAGGCGGTGCGCGCCGAACTTGCTATCCGTGATCGAATAGCTGGTATTCCAGTTCACGCCCCAATTCGGGGTAGGGGAAAACGAGATGGTGCCATTCACAGTCTGGCCCTGCTCGACCCCGCCGAAGCCGCCGAAGCCGCCGAAGCCGCCTGAGCCACCGAGGTTGCTCGTGTCGGCGCGGGGGCGGAAGAGCGAATAGCTGAGTTGTGCACTCCACGGCCCTCCGCCAACATTGCCCCGGCCGGCGCTCAACGGGTTCTGCGTGAAGGTTCCGGTTCCCGCCGGGGCAACATCTCCGCCTTCCTGCTGTCCTGGGATCAAACCTGGGTTTGCCTCCGCGCCGCCTTCATCAGAGCCGCCGAAGAAACCGAGCAGCCGCTGCACGAGCCCGGAACTCTGGCCGAGCGAAAAGGAAGCGTTCAGCCGCTGCAGATGAGGAGCGAACCGCCCGTTGCGCCCCACGTCATCCGGGTTG
>JBBSMO010000426.1:0-3291 GCA_038233155.1 Longimicrobiales bacterium | reverse complement strand
GGCCCGGCCGTGCCCAAGCCTGGGAGTGGCGGCTCCATCGTCTACAGCAACTGCAAAGGCCGTTTCGGGCGCTACAGCGAGCTGACGGGGCAGGAAAAGAACTACTACGTGGG
Source organism: Longimicrobiales bacterium (assembly GCA_038233155.1). Taxonomy (GTDB): domain Bacteria; phylum Gemmatimonadota; class Gemmatimonadetes; order Longimicrobiales; family Longimicrobiaceae; genus JBBSMO01. Next base: position 3,178 of record JBBSMO010000426.1, on the reverse strand, counting down.
CGCGCAGAACATGTACGGCCACAACCCCAGGGATCTGAAGCAGCGCTTCCAACGGGTGAGCCCGATCGCGGTGTCTCCGCACGACCCGAACACCGTGTACCATGCGTCGCAGTTTCTGCATCGCAGCCGGGACGAGGGTGCTAATTGGGAGACCATCTCGCCAGACCTGACGGCGAACGACCCGCGGGGCCATGTGATCTCTGGCGCCCCTATCACCCGTGACATCACTGGCGAAGAGTTTTACAGCACGCTGTACTCGATAGCCGAGTCCCCGCACACGCGCGGCGTGATCTGGACCGGCTCGAACGACGGTCTGATTCATGTGACCCGCGACGACGGGAAGACGTGGCAGAATGTGACGCCTAAGGGCCTTCCCGGCGGCGGCCGCGTGCAGACGGTCGAGCCGTCGCCGCACCGCCCCGGCTCCGCGTACATCGCGGTGTTGCGCTACATGTTCGACGATTGGGAGCCGCACATCTACCGAACCGACGATTTCGGTGCGAGCTGGACGCGGCTCACGACCACGACCAACGGGATGGGCGCGGACAACCCGACCCGCGTCGTCCGCGAAGATCCCGAACGCGAGGGGCTGCTCTACGCCGGCACGGAGTACGGCATGTGGATTTCGTGGGATAACGGCGCCCGCTGGCAGCCATTCCAGCGGAACCTGCCGCACACCCCCATCACGGATATCGCGGTCGCGCACGGCGACCTCGTATTAGCGACGCAGGGCCGTTCCTTTTGGGTGATGGACGACCTCGCCCCGCTGCACCAGTTGACGCCGCAGGTGGCATCGGCACCCGTGCACCTGTTTGCTCCGCCAGCGGCGTACCGGATGCGTGCGGCGAATTTGCGCTTCGCGGATGTCGCACCCGAGTATCCCGAAACCGGCGCCGCGATCGACTACCATCTCGAGGCGGGCGCTTCGGGCGAGGTGAAGCTCGAGATAGTGGACGCAGGCGGCAACGTGGTCCGCAGCTTCTCGAGCGAGGCACCCGGCGAACGCATGGTCGTACCGGAGGAGCCAAGTATGCGCGGCTTCTATCTCGAAAGCGTGGGCACACCAAAGCTCGCCGGCACGCCGGGGATGCACCGCTTCGTATGGGACCTGAGCTACGCCGGTCCGTGGCATGCCGACGAGCGCCGGAGCGGGCGCGGCGGGCCCATGGCGGTGCCGGGAAGCTATCAGGTGCGGCTCACCGCGAACGGCCGCAGCCAGACGCAGCCGCTCGAGCTGCGCCTGGACCCGCGCCTGGTCGCCGACGGAGTAACCCAGGCAGACCTCGAGCAGCAGCTCGCCTTCAACCTGCAGCTCCGCAACACGATCAGCGAGGCGCGCTTTGCCGCCTCCCGTATTGCGGCCGCTAGCGAAGCGGGCGATGCGCCCGAGGCGCTGGTAGCGGCCGGGCGCCAGTTCGAAGCCGCTGGCGGGGCGTACCCGCAGCCCATGCTGGTGGATCAGCTCGAATATCTGTACAGCATGACGACCAGCGCAGACCAGAAGCTGGGCAAGGACGCCTTCGAGCGATACTCGGAGTTGCGCGCCGAACTTGATCAGCGGCTTGCCGTGATTGGACCGCTGCTACCCGCGGTCGCCCCTCAGTCCTCGCGCCCCTGAGCGGGTCACGGGCCGGGTTCGCCGTGCTGAAGCAGACGGCTGGAGCGCTGCCAGACCTCGCGGAGCAGCCCGCGGGTGAAGAGCACATGCGGCTCATGACCCAGGCGCTCGAGCAGATCCAGGAGGCGGTCGTCATCACCGGTCCGGAGCTCGGCCCGCCCGGGCCGCGCATCGAGTACGTAAACGCCGCGTTCACCCGCATCACCGGGTACTCCCGGGACGAGGTGCTCGGCGAAACGCCGCGCATCCTGCAAGGCGCGGAAACGGATCCGTCGGTGCTACGGCGGCTGCGGGAAACGCTAGCCGAGACGGGTGTCTTCGAAGGCGAAACCATCAACTATCGCAAAGACGGCAGCAGCTTTTTGATGTGTTGGCACGTGACGCCGATTCGCGACGAAAAAGGCGAAACGGTGAAGTGGCTGGCTTCGCAACGAGACGTCACGGCCGAGCGGCAGCTCGAACAGCAGATTCTAGAGGTGCAGGCTGGCGAGCGCGAGCGGATCGCACGCGAGCTGCACGACGGCCTTTTCCAGCAGTTGCACACAATTTCGCTGTACGCGGGGATGGTGCGTTTCAAGGTTGCGGAAGAGGCCGGGGTGGATGTCTCGGAGCTCGACAAGATCATCGAGCTCGCCAAACAAGCCGCCGCGCAGGCACGCGCCTTCGCCCACGACCTGGCGCCCGTTGAGATCAAGCGGATCGGGCTTCTCGCCGCGCTGCAGCGGCTCGCTGCCACCGTTCAGGAAACCCACTCGGTCCGCTGCACCTTCACCTACGAAGATCTCGTTCTTCTGGACGACGCCGAAATCGCGAACCACCTGCTGCGCATCGCGCAGGAGGCGGTGAACAACGCCGTACGTCACAGCGGCGCGGCGGTGATCCTGATCGCGCTGTCCAGGGCGACGGCAGGGGGTGACCTGACGCTTACCGTTCGCGACAACGGCTGCGGAATTCCGGACGAGGCCGTCCGCGGCGGCGGCTTCGGTATGGAGTCGCTACGCCGCCGCACGGCGCTGATTGACGCCACGCTCAGCATACAACGGCACCCCGAAGGCGGGACCATGGTGATGTGCACCCTCCCCGCCCGCCACCTCACCTCGCCCGAGGGCGCCCATGGCTGACCCGCCGGCGGGAAGCGCTGGCGCGGCCGCCGCCGTTTTCCTCGATTCGTCGCGCCGTTATCTCACAACCGAGTACCTGCCAAGGGTGGCCGGCTGCGTCCAGCGATTGTCGGGCGAACAGCTCTGGTGGCGGCCGAATGCAGCTTCCAACAGCGTAGGGAATCTGCTGCTGCACCTCGAGGGCAACCTGCGGCAATGGGTGATCAGCGGGGTGGGCGGGGTGCCCGACGTGCGGCAGCGCGAGGCCGAGTTCGCCGACCCGGGTAGCCGGACGGCGGCGGAGCTGCTCGCTCACCTAGCGGCCGCGGTCGCCGAGGCCGATGCAGTAATAGCAACGCTCGATCCCGCCGAACTGCTCGAGTACCGCCCGGTGCAAGGCCGCGAAGTCACCGGGCTCGAGGCCATTTTTCACGCCGTCGAGCACTTCGGCATGCACACT
>JBBSMO010000425.1:0-3293 GCA_038233155.1 Longimicrobiales bacterium | reverse complement strand
CGGCGCCATCGCAGAGGCGGCGGGGTGCCAGCTTTTGTTTGGGTCGTGCTCGTTGTAGCGGTGCTCGCCGTCGGGCTCTACTACCTGCTCGCCGTACTTCGCCCCGAGTTGGTGGCGCGCGACCCGGTAACTCTCGAATCGTTAGCCGCGAGCAACCCAGCGGGCGCAGAAGACTCGCCCCCGCTGTCGGGCGAGTCCCGCCCGTATGCGATTCAGGTAGGTGCCTATCGCTCGCTCTCGGCCGCCCTGAGCCAAGTAGCCCAAAGGCAGGCCGAGTTCCCCGATCAGCGCTTCTATGTAACGGCCGAGCCTTCTGGCAATCTGCTTTACTACAAGGTGCTGGCGGGGCTGCTGGCGGATACAGCGGCGGCCGGAGCGGTGCGCGAGCGCCTCGTCGAAGCGCGCGCCATCAACCCGGAAGATGCTGGCGGGGACTGGGCACTGATCCAGATGCGCCCGCTCGGCTTCGACTTGGGCTCGTTTCCCACGCGCGAGGCCGCATCCGCATTTGCGGATTCGCTCGTCGCTCTCGGCATCCCTTCGTACTCCGTTCCGCTGATCGGTGAAGACGGCGGCCGCTGGCAGTTGTACGGCGGCGCATTCCGCGACAGCGCATCGGCGGGTGCCATGCAGGAGTTGCTGGCCAACGCGGGCATTGAGGCGCGCCTGGCCGAGCGGGTAGTCGCACCTGCGGGGGATACGCTCTGACGGCATGAAGCTTCGTACCCTGCGGCTGCACGGCTTCAAGTCCTTTGCGGATCGCACCGAGGTAGATTTCCGGGATGGCGTCACCGCCATCGTCGGCTCGAACGGGTGCGGAAAATCCAACCTAGCCGATGCCATCCGCTGGGTGCTAGGCGAGCAGCGTGCCGGCGCGATGCGCAGCGCCAAGATGGACGAGGTGATCTTCGCCGGCACCGCCCGCCGCCGCCCGCTGAACTTCGCGGAGGTATCGCTGCTGTTCAGCAACGAAGAGGGGCGCGTCCCCCTCCCGCAAACAGAAATCGAAGTCGCCCGCCGCACCTTTCGAGAAGGTGGCAGCGACTATTCGTTGAACCGCACTGCCTGCCGCCTACGCGACATCCACGGCCTCTTGAGAGATACGGGCCTCGGTGCCAATGCGTACGCGATCATCGAGGGGGGCATGATCGAATCTCTGCTCAGCGAGCGGGCCGGCGAGCGGCGCGAGTTGTTCGAGGAAGCGGCGGGCGTGGGCAAGTACAAGGAAAGCCGTGCAGCGGCTGCGCGCCGGCTGGCCGCCGCCGAGGGAGATCTCGCGCGGCTCGAGGACCTGCTGGGCGAGGTCGAGATTAAGGTGCGCTCGCTGGCTCGCCAAAAGGGCCGTGCGCAGCGATTTCGCGAGCTTCGCCAAGCCAAGCTGCAGATCGAGGTCGCGCTCGCCCGGCGCGAAATTCTGCGCTTCGAGGAACAGCTCGGGTCAGGCCGTAATCGTCACGCGCAGTTGGAGGCCGCAGAGGCAGAGGCGCGCAGCGCGGGTGCGGCTGCAGAAGAAATGCTGGCGACCGCCGGCGAGGACGCTGCTTCCTTGAAGGCCGAGCGGTCGGCCGCGGCGTCGCGGCTCGACGCTACAAGAGAACGGGTCGAAGCCGGGGACCGGGCGCTGCTGTTGAACGCCGAGCGCCATTCGCATGTGCAGCTCCGCCTAACACAACTCGGGCGTGATCAGGCAGAACTCGACGCGCGCGTCAACCACCTTCGCGCTGAAGTCGCGGCTTTGCACTCGGATGCGGCCGCGGCCGCCGAGCGGGTCCGGCGCCTCGAAGCCGCGCAAGCCGGCCAAGCCGAACAGGTCGACGCGACCCGTTCAGCGCTGCGGCAGGCGCAGGCGGAAACCGAAACGGCGGACCAAGACCAGAGGGAAGCGGCGCGCGATTACGCCGCCGCGCGTGCCGAACTGGCAGTCGCCCGCGAGCGCCTGCCGGATGCCAAGCGGCGTCTCGGCAGTATTGCGGATCGCGAGCGGGCGCTCAACACGGAGGCGGAGGAGCTAGCCGCGGCAGCGGCTGCCACAGCCGAGCACCTCGCCGCAGCCCGAGAGGCCGTCGCCGCCGCGGGCGCGGCAACGGCAGCGGCAAGAGAACGGCGCGACCACGCCCGCGCGGCCGACGCCGCCCTCCATGAGGCTGTTCGCTCAGCCAGCGAACGTGTGGCCGTTTTGGAGGCCCAACTGGCGGCGCGCGAGAGCGTTGAGCGGGCGTACCAGGGCTTCGCTCCCGCCGTCGCTGCGGTGATGGCGGAGCGGAAAGAGCTGCCCGGCGTTCGTGGCCCGCTGGCGGATTTCCTGCGCCGCGGTCCGGATGCAGCGCTTGCCGAAGCCGCCGAACAGTTTCTCGGGCCACTCCTGCAGGCCATCATCGTAGATGATGCCGCTGCCGCGGCGCGCCTGCGGCGCTGGTTCCACGACAGTTGGAAGGGGCACGGCAGCCTGCTGATCCTCCCGCTGGATGCGCTGCCCCGAGCCCCCGGAGCAGCGGGCACCCTGCCGGCCCTGCCGCTGAAGGCGCGCGGACCCGCGGCGGGGTGGCTCGAGCGGCTGCTGCGCCCTGTATCTTTCGTAGATGACCCGCTGGCTACCCCCGCGGGACCCGGTCCCCGCGTCGCGCCGAACGGCGATTCTGTGGATGCGCGCGGCCTGGTCCGGCTTTCCAAGGTTGGCAGCGATCCCGGCATCCTAGGGCGGCGCGAGCGACTGGAAGAGATGCGCGGCGAGCACGGGCGCGCTGTTGCAGCCCGTGACCAAACGGCCGGCGAACGGCAATCTTCGCTGCGCGAGCTCGGGGCGGCGGAGTCGGCACTCGAAGAGGCGGAGCAGGCGCACACCGCGGCGAACCAACTCCTCCGGGAGCAGCAGACGGCGCATCAAGGGCTCGCGGACCGCCAGCAACGGCTCGAAAACACCCGGCGCGAACTGGCCGAGACCTTGTCGGCAATTGAACGGAATCGCGAGCATGCTGAGCGACAGGTCGTCGTACTCGAGGAGCGGATCGCCACCGCGGCAGAGGTGCTCGAGCAGGCGCAAAACAGGGCGGATGCGGCGCGCTCGCGGCAAGCTGCCGCTCAGGCGAGCTGGGAGGAGCTGCGCTCCGCCGACCTCGAACGGCGTGTCGAAGTCGCGGCGGCCCGCGGCAGTCTCGAGAACATCGCGAGTCGCGAGCAGAGTTCAGCCGCCGCCCTGGAAGGTGCCGTCGAACGGATCGCCGCGATCCAACGCGAAGGTGCGGAGCTGCAAGAAACCGCTCGCGGACTTGAGGCGCTGCGGGCGACGACAGAGG